>DATEKX010000631.1:0-2548 GCA_035277165.1 Blastocatellia bacterium
ATAGGTTCCCGGCCTTTCGAGTCTTAAAATTATAACTGTTAGCTTGTCGTTACAACTTGGCGAGCGTCAGCCCTTGCTGGTCTTGGTACTTGCCGCCCCGGTCGCTGTAGCTCGTTTCGCACTCTTCATCTGATTCAAAAAATAGAATCTGGATGAAGCCTTCTTCGGCATATAACCGAACGGGCAAGTTCGCCGCATTATAGAGTTCAACTACAAGACGGCCACACCAGTTTGCTTCCAGCGGCGTCGTGTTTGCCATAAGACCGCAGCGCGCGTAGGTGCTTTTGCCAATTGCCAATGCCGTAACGGTGCGTGGCATGTTGAAATGCTCGATGGTCACGCCGAGCGCGTAAGAGTGCGGAGGCAACAGCCAGTATTCCGAGCCATCACTCGTTTGACGAATGGGCACATCTAACAGGCTGCTCGGATCGAAATTCTTCGGGTCTATTTCCGTTCCCGTCACTGGCGAAAAGACTTTGAATTCGTCGCGCGCCAATCGGCAATCATAACCATAGCTCGATAGCCCGGAGCTTATGATGCGACGGTCACTAACACTGCGCACGAGCTTCTCTTCGTAAGGCTCGATCAGTCCATGCTCGCGGCACATCCGCTTGATCCACACGTCCGACTTGATTGACATTCAACCTCCAAAACCTTTGTATCAGCCGAGAAATGTAGCCGCCGCCTCGCTCGAAAGTCAAATAGCCGAAGAGTGACAACCACGCTTTTCGACCGTCCGCCTTTTCGATAAGATGATCCAATGACCGAGCGTTTGCCTGAAAATATCCGCGAGTTGCTCGAATCGCGCGTCGAACAATCGCCCAACAAAGAGTTCCTCTTTCTCGAATCAGACAATCGCGTGCTTACCCTTCGCGAGTTCGACCGAGAAGTCAATCGCGCAGCCGAACTGCTCGCTTCACTCGGCGTCACGAAAGGCGAGCGCGTGAGCCTCTATCTTACGAACTCGGCTGAATATCTGATCTTCTATTTTGCGTGCTTCAAGCTGGGCGCATGGGCCGGGCCGGTCAACGCGCACCTCAAGCCAAAGGAAATAGAATTTATCGTGGCAAACTCCGAAGCCGGAACCATCGTCACTCAGCCGGACTTCTAGCCGAACCTCTCTGAAACGCTCGCTGGTGTCGCTTCGCTTCGCAACGTGATAGTGATCGAAAGTAGTGACCAGTGGTCGGTGGCGGGCGGCGAGTTGCCTGTAGCGAACGAACGATCAGCGTTTGATAAGCCGGACATTTCCCGCGATGACGAAGCGGTTATCATCTACACTTCCGGCACGACGGGCAAGCCAAAAGGCGTGCTGCTTACGCACGGCAACATGCTAGTCAATGCGCGCGAGATAGCCGAGTGGTTGCGACTGGATGAAGATGACCGCTCGATGATGATAATGCCGCTGTTTCACGTCAACGCGTTGATGACGACAGGCATGGCCGCGCTGTGGGCCGGGGCAAGCATTGTGCTCGCGCCGCGCTTCAGCGCCTCGCGTCACTGGGAAAGCGTTTCGCGTTACGGAGTGACCTACTTCGGCTCTGTGGCAACGATGCTGTCGCTTCTGAATCACACGTACCCGGATGGCGTGCCGAATCATCTCGACACGAGCAGGTTGCGGTTTGCGCTGTGCGGCTCTGCGCCTGTGCCCGTAGAAGTGATGAAGACTTTCGAGTCGCTATTTCATTGCCCTGTGATCGAAGGCTACGGGCTGTCGGAATCAACCTGTCGCTCTACGTTCAACCCGGTTGACGGGCGACGCCGCGCAGGGTCTATCGGGCTTCCAATCGGCAACGAGATGCGAATCCTTGACGATAAAGACGGCGAGCTTGGCCCAAATCAAGTGGGCGAAATAGCGCTGCGCGGGTCTAATCTTATGAAAGGCTACTACAAGAACGAAACCGCGACGCGCGAGGCGTTTCGCTCAGGCTGGTTTCATTCGGGCGATCTCGGTTATCGAGATGAAGATGGATTCTTCTACATCGTGGATCGAAAGAGCGACATGATAATTCGCAGCGGCGAAAACATCTACCCGCGCGAGATTGACGAAGTGCTTTACCAGCACCCGAAGGTCAAAGACGCTGCGACGATTGGAGTCGCACACGCGCTTTATGGCGAAGAGGTGAAATCCTTTGTCGTGCTGCGCGACCATTGCGAGGCGACAGAAGAAGAGATAATCGAATTTTGTCGGGCACGGCTCGCGGATTTCAAATGCCCAAAGACGATTGAATTTCTCGAAGACATTCCGAAAGGCCCGACCGGAAAACTGCTTAAGCGGGAACTCAACCGTCACTAAATCATCAACAACGCAATCCACAAAGCGAGCGCGAAGCAGCCTAGAACCTGCAGTCCGCACAAGATCATTTCGCTTGCCTTCATGCCTTTTGATTCGACCAACTGAGGATAGCGGCTCTCAGCCCATATGATAAAAGATGCTACAAAGGGCGATGTGATGAACCACAAACAAAAACCCATAGCGAGCGTTATGACGCCGATTACAAAATACAATATCGAGTCTCCATTCAATGAATTTTCTATGTTTTCGCGA
>DATEKX010000632.1:0-16311 GCA_035277165.1 Blastocatellia bacterium
ATTTCGGTCTGTGCAAGCGCGCGCTTGTTTCTTTCGTTTTGCTCTGCCTTCGCGTTGCCGCCGGATTGCGAATAACCGACATTACCGCTGGCCTGAGCGAAACAAACAACGGCGCTCGAAAAGATTACCAGCAAAATATTCGCGATTCTTTTCATTCCAATCTCCTTCAAGCTCAATGAAGTCTTGGGCGAGGTATAACATAAAACCGATTGAGGGTGCCAGAAGACAGCAATCAAACAGTGGAGCATTATAGAGGCTTGGGGAGTGGGTAATCCTGTGTTGATAACCTGTTATCAATTGCCGGAACTGAGATTGACAGAGAAATCGGATAAATCTGCCTTTAGGGCTTGATGTAGTTGGTCGTGCTCTCCTTTACCATCAAAACGCACATAGATGTTATACAGAGAACCAACATTTGGGAATGACACAAAATCATGAATTTTTCCGTGATAATACTCCACTCGACTTGAAGAGAGTTGAAGACCGTTAATACTATCTATCCGCAAGTTTGGACAAAGGGAATTTGCTGGAAATAATATGAACGTTTTAGATGAAGCGATGCGTGTCCCGCGCTTGCTTCGATCACTATTATACTCTTGTGCGTACCACAGCAGGGTTATTTGTACTTCGTTAGCATTAACCTGATGTATGTTATAGGAGAGTTCAATGCTCGTCCAATCATCAGAATCGAGTTCGTCATCACCTTCAACGATTTGACTATCGGCGCTTGATGTTGTTAAGCGAAGTGCATTTACACTTATCGTACCTGCATGACAGGTCGCATCAGGAAATTTTTCAGGTTGGGGTGTATTTGTAATGACTTCGGGCTGAGTTGTTTTAGTTATCGGAGATTGGTCAACTGGAGAAAATGGATAGAACCAGGCACCCAAAGGTATAACTATTGCAGCCAGCGAGCCTAATAGCTTAATAAATTTAGATATCATCGGATCAAACCTCCACGAGTATTTCTTGCCTTCGAGAACCTAACAATGTTAGATCAGCAGGTCTATGTAATTTAGAAATGTTCCGGTCGCGATACTGAAAGGCAGGCGATATATATCACATTTGCTTTATATTTCAAAGCTCTTGTTAGCAAAAATAAAGCGGCGAGCTATTAGCCCCCCAGGCCATTCAGTTCTAGGAATTTGATGTCAATTCACAGCCAGTTAGGAGTACTGCATGAAGGCGGAATCTTCTAACTTTCAAGATTCCGCCTTCATGCGGTACTCCTAACGGGCGTGAACTTTTTGCCTCTATTAGGATTCAATCAGCCGCATTGTAACCTTGCGGGTGCGCCAGTCGCCATTGCCAAGCGGTTCGGATGATAGTCGCAAGATCCCCATACGCAGGCCGCCAGCCGAGCATGCTTTCGGCTTTGCTTGCATCGGCGATCAGGCGCGAAGGGTCGCCTGCGCGTTGCGACTCAACTCGCGTTTCGATTGCTTTGCCAGTCACGCGCCGCGCCGTCTCGATGACTTCGAGCACGGAATATCCTTGCCCGTTGCCGAGATTGATGTGTGTTGAATCGCTTCCCTGCTGCAAGTAGTTGAGCGCGCGGATATGCGCATCACCCAGATCGGCGACGTGAATGTAATCTCGTATGCACGTGCCGTCCTGCGTCGGGTAGTCGTTGCCGAATACGGAAACGTAAGGCAGACGGCCTTCCGCCGCAGCGAGCACGTTTGGAATCAGGTGAGTTTCCGGTTCGTGATGCTCGCCGCAATTTTCAAAAGCGCCAGCCGCGTTAAAATATCGCAGAGCAACGAAACGCAAATCGTATGCGCGATCATAAGTTTCAAGGATGCGCTCCATGAAAAATTTCGACCAGCCATAGGGATTCGTCGGGTGTTGCGGGTGCGCTTCATCAATCGGTATGCGCTGCGGCTCGCCGTATGTAGCGCAGGTTGAAGAGAAGACGACGCGCCGCACATCGGCTTCAATCAGCCCGTCAAGCAACCTGATGCCTTGTGCGACATTGTTCTTGAAGTAAAGCGCGGGTTCATTGACCGATTCGCCAACGTAGGCGAACGCCGCAAAGTGTATGCAAGACTGGACGCCGTGCTCTTGCGCAATGCGGCGGACGAGCGCGCGGTCTCCGATGTCGCCTTCATAAAAAGGCACGTCCGCAGCAACCGCAGCGCGGTGTCCGCGTGATAAGTTATCGAGCACCACAACGCTCGCAGATTGCATTCGTAATAATTCAACCGTCACGCTGCCGATATAGCCCGCGCCTCCGGTCACAAGAACCGTCATGCAAATTTCCCCTTAAAATAATTTTCCACGCTGCAACTTTAAATAGCCGAACCGGGCTGCGCCCGGCGACGAACCGGAAAAGATTCGCGGGCGATAATTCATTCGTCGCTCGTATTCATCCGCGACTTGTTCGACACGTGCGTCCGCGCCGCGCCAACCGAGCACGGCGACCGTCCCGCCGCTGCCGCCGCCCGTGATTTTAGCTCCATAAAGCCCCTGCTTGTATCCGGCAGAACGAACGAGTTCGACCAGCAAATCAGTTCCCGCCGAACCCAACCCACAGGCCGAATAACTGGCGTGCGACCCGTACATCAAATCGCCCAATGATATGAACTCGCGTTCAGTCTGAGCCGTCCCTAACAATTCAGCGAAGCGGCAAACCCGCTCGTGTTCATAGATTGGATGCGCCGTCGGAGCAAACACGCTATAGCTGCATTCCTTCTGCACTCGCGTCACGGAATCAGCGATGCCCTTATAGCGCGTTAAATATTCAGCGCCCGTGATGCGCTCAGGCAAGTGCGGGCCGTAATGTTGCTCGAACTGAGAAGGAGCGATGTTAGCCAGATAGCCGCGCCAGTTCGGATCACGAATGCTAACGACTCCTTTCACATCCGTCTCATCAATCGGAAGCCCGGCCAGTTCTGCGATGATCGTGTAACCCATAAACGCGCCGGTTCGCACAGAGCCGTAATCTCCGCTGCCAACCGAATGACGGATGCCTGAATCAATGCCCCACACCGCGATCTCTTCAGGTATGCGTCGCATCGCTTCGAGTTCGGCGGGCTGGCACAGCAGCGCAAGCAACTGATTCGCTTCACCGCACGATACGGCCATCTGATCCATCACGCCACAGGGCGCGCCGACTACGTGATTTTCAACTATCTGGCACAGCAGCGCCATCTCGCGAGGCGCAATCGAAACATCAAACGCCGCAGCAACAGCGTTCATCACAGCGACTTCGATTGCCGCCGAAGAACTTACGCCTTTGCCTTCCGGCACTCGCGAATCAATCAGAAGACGCGCGCCCTGTTTGAAACAGACTCCGCGTTCGCGCATCAAGACTAGAAACGCGCCCGCAACATATGCCGCCCAGCTTTGCGATGCTTCACGGCGAAACAGCGCGCGCGCTTCTTTATAGCTGATAGGTTTTCCGTCGCTTTCAAAATCCGCGAGCGGCATCTCGAAAAAACGAGCCTGATTATTTTCTCCGGCGCTGAGGCTTACGATTTTCAACTCGCGTGATTCATCCCGTTGCAATGCAACAAGCGTAGCTTCCTGGATCGGCAGTTCGAGTGCGAGCGAGCCGGAATAATCGGCGATGCCGCCCATCACATCCAATCTTCCGGGCGCGCGCGCAATGAATATCTCTGCGTTCGAGTCTACAAACGCGCGCGCTTCTATTGAACTGAGCGTTTCGATGAATGCTTCGACATCGGAAAGATTTTGCGTTGAGCCTTCAGTGATGCGGTACATCAAATTTATCTCTGGCCTTCCTGCTTCAATAGACCGCGCCTTTGCAAAGCGGCCTGCAACAAAGGTTGGATTTGCGCGCGAATGCTTTCATTCGCATAACCCACCCATGCGACATCAGGTTCGACTGCGAGGCGTGCATGCAACGGCTTTCCACTTGCGTCGGTTACGATGACGCCCAGTTCGCGCGCTATCAGTTCCGTGCAAATATCATAAGGATGACAGCAGATGCCGAGCGCCAATCCACGCTCGCTTAAAACGCCTCCCATCAATGGTCGCAAATCTGCGATGAAACGGTCGTGCCCGCTCAACAATTCGTAAAGTTGCCCGCCGCTCGAAGCGTATTGATCTTCAAAGCAGTGCGCCTTGCCGAGTTGCACAGGGCCGAGCGCGGCACTTATGATCTCTTCATCAATCGCCGCGAGTTCATCGCGCGCGCCGGGAAAAAATCTCGAAACGCTTGCATAACCATGCGCCAGGGTCGGCGCGCTTGAAGGTTGTAAGTGAAGCGGGTTGCGTTCGCCTGTAAAACGATTAAGGCGTTCGGCGTGCGCGCCCTGCCCGCGAACAGCCCACAAAACGTCCGACAGATGTTGTTTGACCAGCGGTATCTCTGTCTGCACGGCCAGTTCGATGTCCGTAAGATTAGTCTCAACGCCTTTGTTCACGGCTACGCCTGTCAACACCCACGCGCTGCGTTTCTGGTACATCAACCCGCGCGTGCCATCTATCGGATCAATGATGATGCGCCAGGCGGCGCTTTCTTCCGGCGCACCGCGAGGGAGCGTGATTTGTCCTGCCTCAAGTCCTTCGGCAATGAGCACGACGCAAGTGTGCGGCGCAATTTCGCGCTCGAAGAAGTCAATGATCAACTCTTCGCTCACACGATCAACTGCATAGATCGTATCGCCTTCTTCTTCGCGCGCGACTCGCGCAAGGCTTTCGAGCGCCGACTGCTCGCACGCCTCGACTACGCGATCACGAATCTCTTCGTGCAACCGGCGGAGCGTATTCAATAGCATCTCAGCGTCCATCATCATGCTTTCGTCTCTGGTTTAGCGACTTGCTTGTAATGAACAGTGGATTGCCCGCGCAATTCTTCGGCCTTTTCTTCGGGGGCTGTATCAGAGAGGAAATTGCCGCCGCCGATTTCCGGCCCCGCCAGATACTTCAGCAAATTCGGCTTTCGCAAAGGCGGGTGAAACTCGATGTGAAAATGAAACGCTCGGTGATCGCCGCCGTCGGTCGGCGCTTGATGAAGCGGCATGACATAAGGAAACGGCATCCGCCACAAGTTATCATATTTGACCAGAACAGTTTTGAGAGCTTGAGCGAAATCGCTCGTTTCAGCGTCAGAGAGTTCGCTGACATTCGCGCGCGTGCGCTTGGGCGCGACATAGACTTCGTAAGCGTAGCGCGCAAAATATGGGATGAATGCGATTGCTCTTTCATTCTCGAAAATGATGCGCCGCCCGTCCTGTTGTTCGGCGCGGATGATCTCGTCGAAAAGAACGCGCCCTGTTTCCTTCAGATGATTAGCGCAGGCTCGCGCTTCGGTTTCGATAGTTTTGAAAACGAAATTAGTCGCGTAAATCTGGCCGTGCGGATGAGGGTTCGATACGCCGACCGTCTCGCCTTTATTCTCGAACATCAGCACGTGATTGATTTCGTCACGGCTGCCCAGTTCCGCGTACTGCGCCTGCCATACGGCGATGAGGTTTTCGATTTCCTGTTGTCCGAGTTCCGCAAGCGACAGATTATGTTTGGGGCTGTAACAGATGACGCGCGCAATTCCTTGCGCGGGACGGTTACTATAAATTCCTATGGGCGTGTCCAATTCCTGCGGGGCATCCGCGCCCACACACGGCAGGTCGTTATCAAAGACGAATACTCCTGTGTAATTTTCATTATGCGCGCCGCCGACGCGCGTGTTGCCGGGGCACAGGTAGCAATCGCGAACGTAGTCAGGCTCGACCACTTCTTCGCGCTCAACCGTTTCGCCGCTCCACGGGCGGTTCTGCCTGTGTGCAGCGACGATCACCCACTCTTCGCGCAAAGGATGCCAGCGTTCTTCCCAGATGGCGTTTCGACGCGCAAGTTTTTCAGGCATTGTCATCTTGAAATACTGCAAACATTATCTGGTTAAAACTCCAGCTTGCTCAGGTAATCAAAGCTGACCTTGATGCTTTCAAGCGGAGCGTCTGACTTGTCCTGCTCGACGAAGTAATGACGGATGCCTGCCTTCTTCGATTGCGCGAAAACTTTTTTGAAATCTATTGTGCCGCGCCCGACCTCTGTAAAATCTTTCTTCGGCGTGTTGTCCATATCCTTGACGTGAACGAGCGGGAAACGGCCCGGATGATTTGCAAAATAAGGGAACGGGTCCTGCCCTGCTTTCATTATCCAGTAAATGTCGAGTTCCATTTTTACGATCTTCGGATCGGTTTCTGCTAACAGCACGTCATACGGCATTTTGCCGTCCAGCGGAACGAACTCGAAATCGTGGTTGTGATAAGCAAATTCAATCCCTGCTTTTCGACAAGCTTCGCCCGCGCGGTTAAAGATGCGGCCAAGCTTGTGATAATCGTCGAGCGTCGCGCGTTCGTTCGGCATCAGATACGGGCAGACAATGAATTTGTGGCCGATGACTTTTGCGGTTTCAATCACGCTATCTAAACTTTTATCTATCGAAGCAAGCGGAGCATGCGCGGATGGCGCTGTCAGTCCCACACGGTCGAGCGTCGCCTTCACCTCTTGCGGCTTGCGGTCGAAGTAACCTGCGAACTCAACTTCTTTGTAACCCACAGCCGCAATTTTTTCTAAAGTGCCTGTGAAATCCTTGCCCATCTCGTTGCGCACCGTGTAAAGCTGCAAACCGATTTTGCCCAGTCGCTTTTTGGCCGCAAAAACCGGCGACGACAAGCAAGCGCTGCCAACAAGGGCGAGCGAAGTGGCGCTTAAAAACCCTCTGCGATTAATGATCATCTTTTTCTCCTGAGAATCTATTTTCAGCAAATCGCTAATTCTTTACTCGATGATGAAGCAATGCAAGTCGGAGTAATCATTTGCTGTAATGCATAAACTACTTTGGCAGCGCGAAAGCTGCGTAGCTGCCGCCTGACGGGTCTTTCGATTTGCCGCCGCCAGCCGCTATGACGACGAACTGCCGCCCGTTGATCTCGTATGTGGCGGGCGTCGCGTTGCCTGCTGCAGGCAGCGTCGTTTCCCAAAGGAGCTTTCCAGTGGCCTTATCAAGAGCGCGGAATTTCTTGTCATAACACGTCGCGCCGATGAATATCAGCCCGCCTGCAGTGACGACCGGGCCGCCGTAGTTTTCGCTTCCGGTATCTTTCATTCCCTGAGCCGTAAGCTCCGGGTATTCGCCCAACGGAATCTTCCAGGCGTACTCTCCCGTGTTCAAATTAATCGCGTTAAGCGTGCCCCATGGCGGTTGTATGGCAGGGTAGCCTTGAGGGTCGAGAAACTTCTTGTAGCCGTCGCTCAAATATTTTATGTCGGTAACAGAAGACTCGCTTGCGGCCACCTTGTTCACTTCGCCCTTAGCGATATAATCCGCGACGGCTTTGACTCCCGAATATCCGAGACGGCCATATGACGGCATCCTGCCGCTGCCTTGAAAAAGAATCTGCACAATCTCGTCTTCCGTATATCGCTCATCCACTCGCACGAGCGAAGGAAATTCCGGTGGCGCTCCCTTCAAGTCTGCGCCATGACAGCTCGCGCATTCTTTCACATAAATTTCCTTGCCGCTCACACGATTGGAACGTGCAGGCGCATTAACCATAGTCAGAATCCACGCCATCTCGTTCGAGTTGACGTAGAGTAGCCCTGTCTCAGGGTCAAAGGCAGTGCCTCCCCATTCGGCTGCGCCATCATAGCCGGGAAAGATGATCGTGCCTTCACGGCTTCCCGGTATGAACTGGCCGCCGCTGCGCAATTTCTCGAAACGCTCCAGCACAGATTTGTGCGCTTCGGGCGTTCGCGTGGTGAGCATCTCTGCTGTGAGGCGCTGTCGGGCAAAGGGTTCAGGCTTTAACGGCAAGGGCTGCGCGTCGGCGGTCACTTCTCCTTCAATGTCAGAGGCGGGGTACTTCCGGTATTGAATCGGGAAGAGCGGATGGCCTGTCTCGCGGTCAAACAGGTAGATGAAGCCTGATTTGGTGGACTGCGACACGCCGTCTACGCGGCGACCATCGCGAATGACTGTGACCAGCGTCGGCTGCGCGGGCAGGTCGCGATCCCAGATATCGTGTCTCACCGTTTGGAAATGCCAGACGCGTTTGCCCGTATCGGCTTTTAGCGCGATAAGGCAGTTGGCGAAAAGGTTATCGCCGATTCGATCAGCCCCATAAAAATCGTACGCGGCTGAACCTGTCGGAACGAACACGAGACCGCGTTTTATATCGAGAGCCATTCCCATCCAGTTGTTTGCGCTGCCGGAATGCTTCCACGCTTCTTTAGGCCAGGTCTCGTAACCGAATTCGCCCGGTCGAGGAATCGTGTGAAAGGCCCAGCGCAATTTGCCCGTTCTGACTTCGTAAGCGCGAATGTCTCCGGGAGCCGTGGGCAGCGTTTCGCTCGTGATGCTTCCGACGATGAGCAGGTCTTTGTAGATGATTCCCGGAGTGGTTATTGAAACCATCTCTTTTTCGCCCGGTCGCAGGTTTTCTCGAAGATCAATTCGACCTGAATCGCCAAACGATGCGTCGGGCTTTCCTGTTTTCGCGTCAAGGCAGTAAAGGTACTGGCGCACGGCGACAAAGATGCGTTTCGCTTTCCCGTCAGACCAGTAAGTGATTCCTCGATTGCGCATCTTTCCGAGCACTTTGCGGCCTTTGTGCGGATCGAATCGCCAGATCAGTTTGCCTGTTGCCCCGTCGAGAGCAATAACATTCACCTTTGGCGTTGTGGCATATAACACGCCGTCCACGACTAATGGATTGCACTGCAATTCCGAGCCCGGATAAGCGTCTCCGGTCTCGAAAGTCCAGGCGAGCTTCAGATTTTGAACATTATCCCGGTTGATCTGCTTCAAGCTTGAATAGTGTGTGCCGTCAGAGCCTCCGTTATAAATGGGCCAGTCTTTTCCCGCTCCGACTTGCGCATAAGCGTCGCTCTGAGCGAAGGGGTTGAGCAGCGCCAGGATGAAAATAAAGGCGAGCATACCTAAAAGTGAGATAAATCGTTTCTTCGCATTCATGATTTTTCGATTCCCGAACTATAGGTTTAACATTAAACTGACTCGCGACTCGAAAGACAAGTAATACATTGCTCCAGCGCCCGGAGTTCAAATCGTACGGCAGGAAAAAATGTTATCTTGACTACCCTGCATTTCCACATCATTATGTGTGCATCATGACTTGAATAAAGTTAGGAGTTACGCGGTCAGAGTATTTTCCAATCGCATAATTCCTGGAAAAGCCGCATGCGGTGGTGGACACAATCGAGCAGTACCTCACCAGTGCATTGGCTAATGTCAACACAATCGAATAACAGATAAGGAGAGAGCACATGAGCAAAATCCCTCCGGGATTTCCGAGCAACATCCCAATCTCACGGGAGACTTTCGAGAACTGGTCGCAGGGCATCAAGGTGCCCAGACTCTGGACGGCTGTGCCACAGAGCTATGACGATGTCGTCGCCGTCTGCAACTGGGCTGTCGGGGCGGGCTATAAAGTCCGTCCGCGAGGCATCATGCACAACTGGTCACCGCTGACGGTGACCGAGGGGGAGTCGCCTGCTGGCGTCATCCTCCTCGACACGACAAAGAAATTGAACACCGTCTTGAGCACCACAGCGGCGACGGGCAATCAACCGGCGCAGGTGAAGGTTCAGATGGGCACAACGATGCTCGACCTGATGACGAAGATGCAAGAGGCTTCGCTCAGCTTCGCGCACATCCCTGCGCCCGGCAACATCACGGTCGGCGGCGCGCTGGCGATCAACGCGCATGGGACTGCCGTCAAGACGCCGCCCAACGACGACTTCAACACTCCTTATGGCTCGCTGAGCAATTTGATCCTCGCCTTCACGGCGGTGGTCACAGACCCGTCGTCGGCGAATCCGAATCAGTACGTCATCAAGACCTTTCAGCGAGGCGAGGGCGACGACAAGGCGTTCCTGACGCACTGCGGTCGCGCCTTTCTGCTCGATGTCACGATGCAGGCAATCGAGAACTACAATCTCCGCTGCCAAAGCATCATGACGATAGACGCTGCCACGCTCTTCGCGCCGCCTGCGACTCCGACAGGCCCGCCGCCGACCAACAGCGTCGGAGATTTTCTCAACCAGTCGGGGCGCGTCGAGGTAATCTGGTTCACGCCATTGCCGAGCAATGCCGGTGATCCAGTACCGACCACCTATCCGTGGCTGAAGGTCTGGACGGTCGCCGCCCAGAAGCCTCCGACTTCCAAGCAGGTGAACGGGCCGTACAACTATGCCTTCTCTGATAACCTTCCTACGTGGCTGTCGGACATGCTGAAGGTAATCACCGGCATCTTCCCAGGTCTAACGCCAACCTTTACCAGCGGGATGGCTGGCTTCACTTCCGCGGCGTTGAATCTGGGTGGCCTCACAGACCTCTGGGGGGCGTCGAAAGACCTGCTGCTTTACGTTCAGGACGATACCTTGCGCGTGACGGCTAACGGTTATGCGGTGCTGATGAAGAAGGATCAGGTGCAGCAGGCCATCGCCGACTTCACCACAGAGTTCGTGAACCTGCTCGTGCAGTTCCAGAACAATGGGCTTTATCCGATCAACTCGCCCTGCGAAATCCGCGTGACCGGGCTCGACGATCCGTCATTGATCGTGACGCCGTCCGGCAACCCTGCGCAGAGTCCAGTCATCTCCTCGCTCAGCTTCGATCCGGTAGTGCAACAGAACGGCTGGGATGTGGCCGTCTGGTTCGACATCCTGACTGCTTTGCCAATGCTTAATTCGAATTCACAGAAAGCCTATGATTTCTACACGCAGTTGGAGCAGTGGGTAATCAATCGCTTCGGCGCGGGTTACCGCCAGGTGCCTGAGTGGTCGAAGGGGTGGGCCTATACTGCAAAGAAAGGGCCGTGGACCGATCCGACCTACATCGCCAACGTGAAGCAGACGTTGACCACCGGGCGCGCGGCTGACGACACTTGGGACTGGGAGGTCTCGACGCTGCAAAAGTACGATACTGGCAATCTCTTCACCAATCCGTTCCTGACAACGCTCTTCACACCTTAGCGAAGACAAGCGATGGCCAGTCCAACCAACTGGCCATCGCTGATTGCTCGGTTGCAGCGCAAAAGAATCAAAGCTAATCTGATGAGGTAATGAATACGCTTAATCCGAAACAGCGACAATACCTCAAAGGGCTGGCTCATTCGCTCAAGCCGATCCTGCAAATTGGCAAAGCCGGAATAACAGACACAGTGCTGCGATCTATCGAGAACCTTTTTAATAGCAGAGAGTTGTTGAAAGTAAAGGTTCCCGATTCAGCGCCAGAGGATGCAGATACAAGCGCAGAGAAAATAGTCAGCAGATTGCAGAGCGTAGAATTAGTGCAGGTCATCGGGAAGACCATCGTATTGTACAGACCACACCCGGATAAGCCTGAAATCAAACTGCCGGTTCACACCTAAACTTAACTGTCCTCTCGGCTTTACGCCCGCTACACATAAGCCATATTCAATGTTAACGAAGTATTAACGACGATGTTACAAAGCTGTAACATGCCGTTTATATACTTTTCACTTGAACAAGCAGCTAAAAATAATGCGGGAGGACCCCCACCAAATGGCTAATCGCACTATACAAGCGCGCGTGGTCGGCGTGTTTTTAACTATCTCCTTATTGACTTTCACTCTGGCAGGCTGTGGCGGCTCATCCGCAGGCCCCGGCAATAGTGAGACGAGGATTCAAGGCGCGGGCGCGACCTTTCCGAACCCGATCTATCAAAAATGGTTCAGCGAGTACAACAAGGCAAACGCAAACGTGAAGTTCGATTATCAATCAATTGGATCGGGCGGAGGCATCAAACAGATCACCGAGAAAACGGTTGACTTCGGAGGCTCTGACGCGCCGATGAAAGATGATGACCTCAAAAATGTTCAAGGCCAGATTCTTCACATCCCGACAGTGCTCGGCGCGGTGGTGATAACGTATAACCTGCCAAGCGTAACGTCTGAACTCAGGCTCACAAACGAAGCAGTCGCGGGAATTTTTCTCGGCACCATCAAGAAGTGGAACGACCCGGCAATCGCTTCTTCCAACGAAGGCGTGACCCTTCCGGCAAACGACATCACGGTTGTGCATCGCTCGGATGGGAGCGGCACGACTTTCGTCTTCACGGATTATCTGTCGAAAGTGAGCGAAGCCTGGAAGAACGGGCCGGGCGCGGGCGTAGCTGTTCAGTGGCCTGCGGGCGTCGGCGCGAAAGGCAACGAAGGCGTTACGGGCCAGGTCAAGCAAACGCCGAATGCCATCGGCTACACCGAATTGATTTACGCGGAAGAGAACAAGCTGCCGGTTGCTTCGATCAAAAACTCCGAAGGCCAGTTCGTTCGCCCGTCGCTCGATTCGACCACTGCGGCAGCGGCGAGCACGGCAGGACAGATGCCCGATGATTTAAGAATTTCAATCACCAACGCGCCGGGAGCTACTGCCTATCCCATTTCATCGTTCACCTACCTGCTTGTTTACAAAGAACAATCTGATCAGGCGAAAGGAAAAGCGCTCGTAGATTTCCTGTGGTGGGCCATTCACGATGGCGAAGCGATGGCGCGCGACAAGCACTATGCTCCGCTGCCCAACGAGGTAGTGAAGAAGGCGGAAGCGAAGATCAATTCGATCACCTTTCAGGGCAAACCGCTTCGCACAAGTTAATCGCGCTTTAAATCGCAATCTCGCATGAAAGCTTTAGCGACAAAACAAGAGCCTCCCTTAGCGAAGAGGCGCGCTGGCATCACGCGCGCTTCTTCGCGTTGGGCTGATCCGCTTTTCAAGATGATGACGCTCGTGTTCGCGCTCACAGTCGCAGGGCTCGTCGTCTTGATAATAATCGAGATGGCGCGCAACTCTACGCTCACGTTCACTAAGTTCGGCCTGGGTTTCATCACGGGTGAAAAGTGGGACCCTGTGCGCGAAGAGTTCGGCGCGTTGCCGTTCATCTATGGCACTGCCGTGTCGTCACTTATCGGCTTGTTTATCGCAGTGCCGGTCAGCCTTGGCGTTGCGGTCTTTCTCACACAGCACGCGCCGCGCTCGCTCAGAACGCCTATCTCGTTTCTCGTTCAACTGCTGGCAGCGATACCGTCTGTTGTTTACGGGCTGTGGGGCATCTTCGTTCTTGCGCCGTTGCTGCGCGATCACGTATATCCTCCGATTCAATCCGCGCTCGGATTCCTGCCGATCTTTAAAGGCAACCCAAACGGGCTGGGGTTGATGACCGCAGGGATAATCCTTTCGATCATGATTGTGCCCATCGTCACAGCAGTAACAACCGACGTGATGGGCGCTGTGCCCGGCTCGCAGCGCGAAGCGGCGCTTGCGCTCGGCGCAACAAAGTGGGAAGCCACGCGCATCGTTTTGCAAAATGCGAAATCGGGCATAACAGGCGCGGTGATACTTGGGCTGGGCCGCGCTGTAGGCGAGACGATGGCGGTGACGATGGTCATAGGGAATCGCCCTGAAATTTCCGCATCGCTGTTCGAGCCGTCGTTCACTATTGCATCGGCCATCGCCAACGAATTCACCGAAGCCACTTCGGAAGTTTACCGTCACGCGCTCGTAGAACTCGGCTTGATCCTGTTCATCATAACTTTTGTCATCAACGCATCGGCAAGGTTGCTGGTTTATGCAGTGACGCGAGGCCAGGGGAGGGTCGCTCATGCATAGCCTCTGGCGTCGAAAGATGTTGAGCCGCGCGATGACCTTCCTGACAAGCGCATCTGCTGCAAT
Organism: Blastocatellia bacterium; assembly: GCA_035277165.1. Taxonomy (GTDB): domain Bacteria; phylum Acidobacteriota; class Blastocatellia; order UBA7656; family UBA7656; genus DATEKX01. Next base: position 13,681 of record DATEKX010000632.1, read on the forward strand.
CGTCATACTGGCGCTCGTCGTCATTTTGGGATACATCGCAGTTACGGGCGTGCGCGAGTTGAATCTCGGATTTCTAATCAACGAGCCGAAGCCCGTAGGCGAGCCTGATAGCGGAATCGCCAACGCAATAGTCGGCACGCTCATTTTAATCGGCATCGCATCGGCCATCGGGCTGCCGGTCGGGATACTTGCGGGGCTTTACCTTGCCGAATTCAGCTCGAACCGGTTTGGCACAGTGCTCAGATTTTTGATAGATACGCTGACAGGCGTTCCATCAATCGTCGTCGGAGTTTTCGTCTGGACGATGATGGTAAAACCCATGGGCCATTTCTCTGCGCTGTCGGGCGGCGTTTCGCTTGCAATCCTGATGATGCCGATCGTAGCGCGCACCACGGAAGAGATGATACGGCTAGTGCCGCAGAGCATGCGTGAAGCGGCGCTCGCGCTCGGCGCGCCCGTGTGGCGAATGAGCCTCGGCGTAGTGCTTCGCGCGGCGATTGGCGGAGTCGCAACGGGCGCTATGCTTGCGATTGCGCGCATAGCGGGCGAGACCGCGCCGCTGCTTTTTACGGCGCTCAGTTACAACTACATGAGCACGGATGTCATGCAACCCATCGCATCGCTCACCTATCAGATTTATTACTATGCAGGCGCGCCATACGAGCAGTGGCATTCGATGGCGTGGTCAGCAACGCTCGTTCTGGTAGCGATGATACTGGCAATCAACGTGGCGGTGAAACTGCTCACGCGAAATCGTTTCCAATCGTAAAACGACGATTGAATCATATGAATGAACAACCAGACACGCACGAAGCAGGTGTTGATATGCAAAGCGTAAAAGTCGCTCCGCAAATAGTCGTGCCTCGCGCCATAGAGAAAAAGCACGAAGCGCGGGAATCGAAACCCGTTGCGCAGGAAACCAAGATAGCGGTCAGGGACTTGAACTTTTTTTATGGCCGCGCGCGCGCGCTGAAAGGCATTTCCTTCACTATCCCTACAAACGAAGTGACGGCCTTCATCGGCCCGTCGGGCTGCGGCAAGTCAACGCTCATTCGCACGCTCAACAGAATGAACGATGTGATACCGGGCACGCGCGTCGAAGGCCGCATAGAGCTTGACGGCGAAAACATCTACGCGCCCTCGACCGACATCGTTTCGCTTCGTCGAAGAGTCGGCATGGTATTTCAAAAGCCGAACCCGTTTCCGCGTTCGATCTTTGATAATGTGGCATACGGGCTTAAAATCAATCGTATGACGCAGTCGAAATCCGAACTTGCCGACCGGGTCGAAGCAAGCATTAAGGCTGCGGCGCTGTGGGACGAAGTGAAAGACCGATTGAAAGAATCCGCGTTGGGACTGTCAGGCGGCCAGCAGCAACGAGTCTGCATCGCTCGCGCGCTTGCCGTAGAGCCGGAGGTCGTATTGATGGACGAGCCGACTTCGGCGCTCGACCCGATAGCAACGCAGAAGATAGAAGAGTTGATGGCTGCATTGAAAGAGCAGTATACAATTGTCATCGTGACTCACAACATGCAGCAAGCTGCTCGCATCTCGGACAAGACGGCGTTTTTCTGGCTGGGCGAGATGATCGAATTCAACACGACCGAGAAAATTTTCACCAAGCCCGATAACCAGATGACCGAAGATTACATCACTGGACGATTCGGATAAAACAATTGATTTATGCACAAGCGACTTATTGAAGACAATCTGAACATGCTGCGCGACCGCGTTCTCATAATGGGCGGCGCGGCTGAAAAAGCTATTATGCTTTCGATGCGCGCGCTCACCGAGCGAGACTCGGACCTTGCCGAGCGCGTCATTCGCGAAGACGATACGCTCGATCAGTTAGAGCTTGAGATAGACCAGATGTGCGTTGACATAATGGTGCTCAAGCAACCTGCCGCAAGCGATCTTCGATTCGTAGTATCGGTCGCGCGAACAGCGCCGATGGTCGAGCGCATAGGCGATCACGCGGTCAACATTGCCAAACACGCGCTCTCGCTCAACAACGAGCCTGAGCTTGACGCGCGCATTGACATATCAATGATAGGCCGCGTCGTGCAGGAGATGCTGGTTGATGGGCTTGACGCTTTCACGTCGGGCGACCCCGAACGCGCACGCGTAACCATAGCGCGCGACGACGATGTTGATTTGCTTTACGATCAGCTTTACGCGCAGGTCATCGAGGTGATGATGAAAAACCCGGCGACAGTGCCTCGCGGGGCCGAGTGGCTGTTTGTGCTCAAACACCTCGAACGCATCGCGGATTACGTGACCAATATCTGCGAGCAGATAGTCTATATGGCGAGAGGCCAGGTCATTAAACACACTATATGGTAGCAACCAATGAAGAGACACGAACTCGCAGCATTGTAATCGTCGAAGACGATGAAGACATTGCTGATTCGATTCGCTATAACCTGGAGCGCGAAGGCTTTCGCGTGCGGGTGGCGCTGACGGGCGAAGACGCGCTCAACCTCATACTCGACCGTCCGCCGAACCTCGTGTTGTTGGATTTGAACCTGCCGCACATGAGCGGGTTCGAGATGTGCCGCCGCCTGCGCGCCGAAGCCATCACCGCGCGCGTGCCTATCCTCATCCTCACCGCGCGCACGGACGAGGCGGACA
>DATEKX010000633.1:0-7902 GCA_035277165.1 Blastocatellia bacterium
TGTGTGATTAATCGCCAATCAACCGAAGGGAGCGACTCGCCTTCAGGCACTGGATGGTCTTCGATTCTAAGCCCGGGGTTCCAGTTGCTTCCTCCCATCGGCAGCAAGTGAATTCCGCCAACGGCCTTCACGCCGGGCAGCGTCCCCATTCGCTCGATGATCTGATTATAGAAAGCGCGTTTACGCGGGCCTTCGGAATATGCGACGGCGGGCGGCGCGACTTCAAGCGAAAGCACATTGTCGGCTGTAAATCCCGGGTCAACCTGCTGAAGCCGCCAGAAGCTCTTGATGAGCAGCCCTGCGCTGACTATCAGCATCAGCACAAACACCACTTCTGCAACCACCAGCAAATTGCGCAATCGCCCTCCCGCGCTCGCCTGTGATGTTCTGCCGCCTTCTTTGAGAGCTTCTTGAAGATCGGGTTTAGAAGTTTGAAGCGCGGGCGCGAGTCCGAACAGTACCCCGGTCAACAAAGACAGCCCGAACGAGAAACCGAGCACTTGAACATCTATTCCGATCTCATTCAGCCGAGGTAATTCTTTAGGAAGCAGAGCAACCAGAAGCTCGATGCCCCAAAGGGCGAGCATCACGCCCGTTGCTCCGCCAATAAGCGCGAGTATCACGCTTTCAGTAAGAAGCTGACGAATTACACGGACTCGACCTGCGCCCAGAGCCGAGCGAATGGCTATCTCGCGCTTTCGCGCGGTCGTGCGAGCAAGCTGAAGGTTTGCCACGTTCGCGCAAGCGATGAGCAGTACAAGCCCGACTGCGCCGAGCAGGATGAGAAGCAGTGGTCGAGTATCGCCGACCATCTCTGTCTGCAACATAGTTACTGTAGCATTCAACCCGTAGCTATCCGGCGAGCGCGGAAACTTTGCGCGAGAGTTGCGAGCGATTTGAACAACTTCGGCTTGAGCTTGTTGAACGCTGACTCCCTGCTTCAAGCGGCCCATCACGTTCAGGTATCCAGCAGTAAAATCGTCATTGTCACTTGGATCGAGCGGGGCAGGCACGACCAGTTCAAAACTGAATTTAGGAAATTGATTGTCGGGAAATCTGAAGTCGGGTTTGAGCACGCCGACAATCATGTGAGCCTCGCCATCAATCGTGATTGATTGCCCTATGATGTTTTGATCTGACCCGAAGCGCCGCTCCCATGTGCCGTAGCTCAGGAGGGCTACGTGACTGCGTCCGGGTTGATCTTCATCGGGAAGAAATGTGCGACCGAGCGCGGCATTCACTCCGAGCAGGGAAAAGAATTGGGCAGTCGTGCGAGCGCCTGACACCTTCGCAGGTTCGTCTCCGCCCGTCAAAGTAAATGACCAGCCGCTATATAAAGCCAGATCATCGAATGATTGATTGTTATCTCTGATCTCGACGAACTCGGCTTTCGACACGGAGGTTTCAGGTTTTTGGGGCCAGACTTTTACGAGCCGGTCAGGCTGATTGAAGGGAAGCGGGCGCAACAGCACTGCGTTGACCACGCTGAATATTGCAGTGTTCGCGCCTATTCCTAAAGCGAGCGCGATCACCGCCACTGCTGTAAAGCCGGAATTCTTGAGCAGCATCCGAAACCCGTAGCGAATGTCCTGAAATAGAGTTTCCATAATCTCCTTTTAGAGCAGGTCTTAGCAGTCCCGTTAGGGACGACCTGTCTATAGTTTCAACATCGCGCTGCTATAGACAGGTCGCTCCTACGGAGCTTCATTATTCCACAACAGCTTTTAATCATTCATATCGGAGCGCGACCATCGGGTCTACTTTAGTGGCGCGACGAGCAGGCACGAAACAGGCTCCCAGAGCCACTCCTGCCAGTATCAATGAAATTACAATGAACGTCAGCGGGTCGGTGGCAGACACGCCGAACAGCAGGCTTGAAAGGAATCGAGTCAAGCCTATTGCTGCGGCAAGTCCTGCTGAAATGCCAAGCAATATCAACATCAGCCCTTCGCCGACAATCAGCTTAAAGATGTCGCGGCGCTGCGCGCCGAGGGCCATTCTTATGCCGATCTCTGATGTTCGCTGGCTTACCGAATAAGATATGATCCCGTAAATTCCTACCGATGCCAGGACGAGCGCGACAGCCGCAAACACGCCCATCAACAGCGCAGGGTAGCGGCGCAGGAACGCTTGCGGCGTATCAATGATCAACTGCTTCATCGTAGCGACTGAATAGAGCGCAAGGTCAGGGTCAATCGCTTGCACTTCACTGCGCACTGCGCTGACGATGCTTTCGGGATCGCTCTTAGTTCGCACTACCAGATTCAATTTGTTCCAGGGTTCTTGCAGAAAGGGGCGATAGGTTACAGCCGCTGGTTCTTCATCCAGCGCGTTGATTCTTTCATCATCCACTACTCCGACAATTTCAAACGTCTTCGGCTCGTCGCCCCCAAAGATGATGCGCCGCCCAATGGCGTCTTGATCTCCGAACAGACGGTTTCGGAGCGTGTTGTTGATGATTAAAACTTTCGGCGAAGATTCATTATCGCGGTCTGTGAAGTAGCGCCCCTGAATTAGCGAAACAGACATCGTGCGGAAATAATTGGAACTCACGACGCGCAGGCTGGCCCCCGGTTCCTGGCCCGGAGGCGGTGATGGCTGGCCTTCGACAGTGAACATATCGCCGGGGCCCGGTTGCATCGGAGTCCAGTTGATTGTGGCGACACTACTGATGCCGGGCAGCGCTTCGAGGCGTTCGAGCAGTTGTCTATTAAATGCCACGATCCGACCGTCACCCGAATACTTTGATCCCGACAGTTCCAATTGCATGGACATCAGATTTTCGGGGTTGAAACCGAGTTTGACTTCAAGCAATCGAAGCGTGCTCTTAATCATCAAGCCTGCGCCGACAAGCAGCACCATCGCCAGCGCGATTTCCGATACTACGAGCAGGCTGCGAAGCCGCTTACGGTCTGCGCCCGCTGAACTTCTGCCGCCATTTTTGATTGCTGCCTGCAAATCTAACCTTGATGATTGCCACGCAGGCGCAAGCCCGAAAATTATTCCTGTGACAAGCGACAACACGCCTGCATAACAGAAGACTCGCGCATTGATTGTCAGCCCTTCGAGGTAAGGCATTGAACTGAGTTGCGAGGCCGGAATGACGGCGATCAAAAATTCGATGCCCCATTCGGCGAGCAGCAATCCGACGCTTGCGCCTGCCACTGACAGCAGCAAGCTCTCGCTCAAAAGTTGTCGCACAAGCCGCCAACGAGTAGCGCCCAGCGCCATCCGTATTCCGATCTCTTTGCGACGCGCTGACGCGCGAACAAGCAAAAGATTCGCTACGTTGGCGCAGGCAATCAGCAGCACTAATCCGACCGCGCACAATAAGATGATCAGCACAGGACGAACAGAGCCGACTACTTGATCGTGCAAAGGGACGATTTTGATGCCTGCGCCTGTATGCGATTCGGGGGCTTCTTTTTCAATGCGCGCGGCAATGGTGTCCATCTGCGCTCGCGCCTGCTCGATAGTTACATCCGGCTTGAGTCGCGCGATTACATCCAGCCAGTGCATATATCGCTTGTTGACTTGGAATAAGTACGGGCGCAGCGGAACCCAGAGTTCAGCCTGCCCCATCGGAGCGAATTGGAAGCTCCGAGGTAGAACCGCGAGCACCGTGTACCCTTCGCCGTCGAGGATCAGTCTTTGCCCGATTATGTTCGAGTCTGCGCCGAACTTCCGCTGCCACAATGCATAACTCAGAATGACCGTCTGCTCTGCGCCGGGCCGGTCTTCATCAGGCAGAAACGACCGCCCAAGAATCGGCTCGACGCCAAGCACTGAAAAGAAACTGGTAGTGACGCGCGCGCCTTCAATTCGCTCAGGCGTATCGTGTCCTGTCAGAGTGAACGACCCGCCCCATCCTGTGTAGCCGCATATTCCTTCGAAGGCATCCGACTGCCCGCTCCAGTCGAGATAGTCCGGGTATGAAGCGTCTAACTGGGTTACCTCTCCTGCCTGCCGAGTCTCCCATATCTGGACAAGCTTTTCAGAATTTTTGTACGGCAGCGAGCGGATTAATGTCGCGTCAACAACTGTGAAGATGGCAGTGTTCGCGCCGATGCCGAGCGCCAGCGTCAGCACCGCGACAACAGTGAAGGCGGGTTTTCTTGCCAGCATCCGAATCCCATAGCGAAGGTCTTGAAATATATTTCCCATGATTTCCTCTTACAGCATGCTTTAGCAGTCCTGTTAGGGGCGACCTGTTGATTTTGAGGTCGCTCCTACAGAGCTTCTTTACTCGTAACGAAGCGCGACCATTGGATCAACTTTCATTGCTCGCCGCGCGGGGATGTAACAGGCCAGAAGCGCGACTGCGGCAAGCACGAGCGATACTCCTGCATAGGTTATCGGGTCTGTAGCAGACACGCCAAACAAAAAACTGGACAGCAGTCGAGTCAAGGCAATTGACGCGGCAAGCCCCAGTCCTACTCCTGTGACGGCAAGCCTCATGCCTTCTTTCAAAACCATTTTTAGTATGTCGTCGGTTTGCGCGCCTAACGCCATGCGGACTCCTATCTCGTGCGTTCTCCGGCTGGTCGAAAAACTTATCAATCCGTAAATACCAACGCTTGCCAGCATCAATGCTATTGCGGCGAACGAGCCGAGCAGCAGCAGATTGAATCGCCTCTCGCCGAGTGATCTTGAAACCAAATCATCAATCGTCGCTACGGAAGAGAACGGCAAATTTTTGTTCACTGCCCAGATTTCGCTCTTCACCGCTTGCAGCAACAGCGTGGGATCGCTGCTCGTGCGGACGACGTAGGTCATCGAGCCATAAGGCTCCTGCAAATGAGGAACAAAAATCTCTGCGCGCGGGTCGCTGTCTAATCCTTCGTGGCGAGCGTCGCCGACAATGCCTATGATCTCGCGAATGTATGGCTCGCCGTAGAATCCAAACTTGATCTTTTTTCCGACCGGGTCTTCGTTCGGCCAGTAGCGTCGAGCCAATGTTTCGCCGATCAGCACGACCGGGGGCGCGCCCTCTCTGTCGAAACGTGTAAAGAAGCGACCGCGCCTGAGAGGAATGCTCATCGCCGTGAAGTAATCAGTCGTTGCATAAGTGAGATAAGCAGCCGGATCATTTCCCGGCAGCGGCTGAGGCTGATCTTCGATTGTAAAGGGTACGGTTATGTCAATGCTGTTGTCATGAAACGGGAGGGCCGACACTGCGCCTGCCGATTGTACGCCGGGCAGCGCAGAGATGCGATCAATGGTCTGCTCGAAGAACGCCGCTCTTTGCTGAGGCGTTCGGGCTGGCCCCCATACATGAACTTCGAGTGAAATAGCTTTGTCCGCCGCAAAGCCCGGATCAACCTGCAACAATCGCGCGAAGCTGCGGACGAGCAGACCAGCGCCGATCAGCAGCGTCAACGCAAGAGCTATCTCTGAAACTACGAGCGCGTTTCGCAATCGGTGACGAGCGGAACTGTCAGCACTGGCGCGACCTCCTTCTTTAAGGGATTGTTGAAGGTCTGGTTTTGAAAATTGAATAGCGGGAGCAAGTCCGAATACGAGAGCGGTCAATGCCGACATCGCGACCGCGAAAAAGAGAACGCGCCCGTCAAAACCAATCTCCGCGCCGTGTGGAAGATTGCCGGGGCTGAAGGCGAGCACCAGATCAACTCCCCATCGAGCCAGCAGCGCTCCGCTCAAACCTCCCATCAGCGCGAGCGCGACGCTTTCAGTAATCAACTGTCGAATGAGCCGAGCGCGGACCGCGCCGAGCGCAGAGCGAATAGCAAACTCTTTCTGCCGTTCGGCCCCTCTTGCCAGCAGAAGGTTAGCGACGTTAGCGCACGCGATCAGCAATACGAAACCCGCCGCGCCCAAAAGCAAGAGCAAAGCGGGCCGCGCCTGCGCTCTCATCTGTTCAGCGAGCGGCACAACTACAACGCCTCTTTCTTTGTTGTCTTGCGGGTACTGTTCGGCGAGCCGGGATTGAATGGCTGTCATTTCCTGTTGCGCCTGCTCGCGTGTGACGCCATCTTTCAGCCGCCCGATCACCTTGAAGTAAGCCGAGCCGCGATCTTGTTTGTGACTGGCTTGAAAAACCATTGGCGACCACATCATTCTGCCGGACGGAATCTCGACTGAGGCAGGCATTATTCCTACGAGTGTGTGAGGCTGGCCGTTGAGCAGGAGCGATTGGCCGACGATATTCGGATCAGCGCCGAATCGCTGCCGCCACAACGCTTCGCCCATGATGATGACTCGATTGTTGCCTGCCTGATGTTCTTCGGGCAGGAACGTGCGGCCATAGAGCGGAGCCACCTTCAGTATGTCAAAGAATCCTTCTGACACAAGCCACGACCTGAAACGTTCAGGCTCCGTGCTTCCCGTCAGCGTATGACCGTATGGCTCGGCTGTAGCCAGTTGATCGAAGACTTGATTCTGATCGCGCCAGTCGAGGAAATTGGCCGGAGACGCGCCGTCCTCTTTTTTGCCTGTCTTCGTGTCGCTCTCCCAGACAGTCAGTATTCGGTCTACGTCTTTGTACGGCAGCGGGCGAAGCAGCACGCTATTGACTACGCTGAAGATTGCAGTGTTAGCGCCAATGCCTAATGCCAGCGCCGCGACCGCCACCAGCGTGAAGGCGGGGGTTTTAATCAGCATCCGAAATCCGTAGCGAATGTCTTGAAGTAAAGTGTCCATAATTTCCTCTCAGAGCATGTTTTAGCAGTCCCGTTAGGGACGACCTGTCTATAGTTTCGGCCTCCTGAATGTTTTCTGTAGCTCCGTAGGAGCGACCTCTAAGTCAACAGGTCGCTCCTACGGAGCTACAAAATCATTTTGCATCGCGTTGCTATAGACGGGTCGCTCCTACGGAGCTTCCTTACTCATAGCGAAGCGCGATCATCGGGTCTATTTTTGTGGCTCTTCGCGCGGGGATATAGCAGGCCGCAAGCGACACCGCAGTCAGCAGCACAGCCACTCCTGCATAGGTCAACGGGTCTGTAGCAGATACGCCGAACAACAAGCTCGTCATCAAGCGCGTCAATGCCAGAGCTCCGCCCAAACCGATTCCGACGCCGATCAAAGTCAGGATCAGACCTCGCCCGATCACGAGCTTCAGCACGTCTGAGGTTTGCGCGCCGAGCGCCATGCGTATGCCAAGTTCATGCGTGCGTTGTGTGATCGAATACGACATCACGCCATAGATGCCGACTGAGCCTAGAATCAAAGCTACCGCAGCAAAGACGCTGAATAATGTTGTGTAGAAGCGCGGCTGCCACACCGATCTCAAAACAACTTCATCCATACTCATCACATCGGTGACAGCTTGTTGGCTGTCCATTTCCAAAACCTGTTTTCGCATCGCGGCGGCGAGACTTGCCGGACTGGCGGTTGCGCGCGCCACAATGACCATATCGCGTTGCGTGATCTGGCGGTGCGGAACGTAAACGCCTTTTCTGGTCATTCTGTCCAAGCTCTCATGTCTGACTGCGCTGACGACTCCGACAATCGTTTGCCACGGCTCGTTACTTTCGGGCGGGCCGAACCTGATGCGCTTGCCCAGCGCAGTTTCGTTCGGCCAGTATTCCTGCGCCAGCCGTTCATCAATGATCGTGACCCCCGGCGCGCCTGACCCATCTGCGTCGGTGAAGTCTCTGCCCGCAAGAAGAGGAATGCCTATAGCCTGAAAGTAATTCGGAGTAATCACGCAATGATTGATCATCGGCGCTTCACCCACTGAGAGGACGGGGCGGCCTTCGACCGTGAGACTGCGCCCCCAGCGCGAATTGTTGCTCAAGGGCAGGTTTGAAATTGCGCCGACCGATTCGACTCCGGGCAGATTGCTTACGCGCGCGATCAACTCTTGAAAGAATGTGATTTGTTTGTTCCGTTCAGGATACCTGGCTCTTGGCAGCGGAACTTCCATCGTCATCACATTCG
>DATEKX010000634.1:0-4963 GCA_035277165.1 Blastocatellia bacterium
GTGATCTCAGCCGCGCTTTTCAACACTGGAGTCGTCGAAGCCATCAGTCACCGCATACATCGTGTTTCAGGCTCGAACAGCGCAACTTTTTTGATTGTTTTAATGTTAACGGCGGCGACGCTCGCTTCATTTTTGAGCAATGTTGTCACGACCGCAGTGCTTATGCCCGCAGTCTTTGCAATCTCGCGACGTTTGAAAGAGCCTGTTTCCAAGTTTCTCATGCCGCTTTCATTCGCGGCTGTTTTGGGCGGCAAATGCACGCTCGTCGGGTCTCCAACAAACCTCGCCATTAACGGGCTACTGACTTCAAACTACGACAAATACCACATCGAACCGTTCACGCTTTTCGATTTCACGCCCATAGGCATCCCGCTCGTCATCGCAGGCATAATCTACATAATCGTGCTGGGCAAGCGGCTGTTGCCCAGGCACGATTTGGACGAATTCGATCACGAATATGGCAGCAAAGAGTTTGTCACCGAAGTAGTTATCCTCGCCAATTCGCCTGTGAGCAAAAAGACGCTTGCCGAAGCTGATTTTCGCGCGACTTATGATTTGCAAATCCTCGGCATAGTGCGCGGCGGAGAGCGGTTGTTGCCGCATCGCGACTCAAGGCTTGAAGCAGATGATATTTTGCTCGTCAAAGGCAAGCTCGATCAGATACTCAGAATCAAAGATCAACAAGGGCTAGACATCAAAAGCGACCGCACGCCTTATAATCCTGCAGGGCAAGCCGACGCGGTTATAGTCGAGGCGATACTCTCTCCGAACTCCGCATTCGCCGGGCGCACGTTGAAAGAGATCAGATTCGGCTCGCGCTACAGGGCCGACGTACTGGCTATCTATCGCCATCACCAGGCGCTTCACGAAAAGTTGAGCGACATACGTCTTGAGTTCGGTGATGTGTTGGTAATTCAGGGGAATTCTGAAAACATCAATCAACTGAGAAGAGACCCGAATTTCCTAACGCTCGAAGACATTGAACACACGCCCCTCAAAAGAAAAAAGGCTATCTGGGCAGTCGGCATATTTATCGCGTCGGCCATAGTCGCAGGCTCCGGTCTAGTGCCAATTGTGCTCGTGGCAATCGCGGCGGCAGCCTTGATGGTGCTGACGCGCTGTATCACGGTAAAGGAGGCATACAGCAAGATCGAGTGGACTGCCATTGTGCTGATCGCGGCGACTATCCCGCTCGGAATCGCTATGGAAAAGACGGGCGCGGCAAACATGCTGGCAAACTATGTAACCCAGTATTTAGGATTCGGCGGGCCGATGGTCGTGCTTGCGGGATTCTTTTTGTTCACGATTTTTCTGACGCAGCCGATGGCTAACGCTGCGTGCGCTTTGATCCTCGCTCCTATTGCCATCAACGTGGCCAATCAGATTGGAGCGAACCCGCGCGCTTATGCAATCACAATAGCCATCGCCGCGTCGTGCACTTTTCCGACTCCGCTTGAACCTGTGACTGCGATTGTTTACGGTCCCGGCAAGTACAGATTTTCAGATTATGTGAAGGTGGGCGGGCTGTTAACAATCGTAGTAATGATTGTGACGCTGCTTATGGTGCACATTCGATGGGGCGTATGAAGTTGCGCGCAGATGGAATCTATAGTGAAATAGATATTGGCCGTTGATTCAACTATGAAGATTCCATTGCTCTTCTTTTTCGCTGCTCTGTTCGCCTGTTCGAGCGCAATGCCTATTGCGCTCGCCCAAACCCCGAGCAAACCGCCTGCTGATGTAAATCAACCGAAACAGACAACCTCTGCGGCAGAGCCCGGAGCGACTTCGACATCAAAGCTGGCGCTACCGTTCAAACGCGCGTGGCAGCATTTGACTGATGACGCAGTAACGCTTGCGCCTACGCTCGACAGCGCGCACATTTACCTGCCGCTTACAGGCGGACGCATCTATTGCCTCGACCGCGAAACGGGTTCCCTCCTCTGGACGAGCGAGCCGGGTGGAATCATCAGCGCGCCTGTTGCTTCAAGCGAAACCGTCGTCTATATCGTCACACGCAGGATTGCCGAAGACGGCACGGAGGCAGGCGGCTCGCTGCGCGCCGTAGACAAGGCGACGGGACTGACCACCTGGGCGCACGATTACGAACGCCCTTTCACATCGCCGCTCGCGCTTTCAGCGGGGCGAATCTATTCCGGCAGCGCTGACGGGTCGTTCTACGCGCTTGATTCAAAGAACGGCGAACTGATATGGAAAGTAAAGACTCAGGACATTGTTCGCGGGAGAACTCTTGTAACCGAACGAGCAATCTATTTCGGCAGCGATGACGGAGCGCTGCGAGCAGTTGAGCCGGAGCGAGGGCAATTGCTGTGGAAATTTCAAACCGGCGGCAAGGTCATAGGTCAGCCCGCCCCGGACGAACACGCTTTGTATTTCGGCTCAGGCGATGGCTACGTCTATTCGCTCGATCTGGCAACGGGAAAACAGCGATGGCGTTCGCGCACAGGCGCGGCGGTCGAAGCATCGCCCGTGATCGTAGGCGACCGCGTGCTTGTCGCGTCGTTCGATAATTTCATCTACGCGCTGTCGCGCACAAGCGGTGATCGAATCTGGAAACGGCGGCTCGAAAACCGCATTGCTGCGGCTCCGATAGTTGAAGGCGATGCGACGATGGTTGCGCCGCTCAGAGGCAATTACGTGGCAGTCTTTTTGAACATAGACGGGCGACGTGTGAATCTTTATCAACTCGACCGCGAATTCGAGATCGTGGCCGAGCCGATCTTTTCCGGCGATACCCTGGTACTTGCGACTGACAAAGGACTGGTCGTCGCTACTGCTGTGCGTCACACAGACAACCGCACAAACGCAATCAAGAAATAAAACCAGCCTTTCAAATGAAGTCGCCGCAGCGCTGGAGCAAAGCTCGACGGCGCTGCGGCGCAAGCATCGGAACTAGCATATTGGGGGAAAGCCTAGTCCGATTGGGGGCGGGGCAATGAAGGGGCGAAGGGGGCTACTGAGTATTTAACGGGAGCGACTCAGAACATCTTGGAGGCGTCTTTAGCTATATCAAGTCCTGTTCCAAAGCCAACGCAACTATTAATTCAGGTTAGACAGATGTGAGAAACAAAAAAAATCGAGCCGGATTTAGTTAAAGTTACTTTTACTACAAAAATCCGTTCGACCATTATGAAGGAATCAAAGCAGGCAGATTGATTTAACGTGACCGAGTGACGGAGAGCGTGACGCGTAATGTCCGCCACTTTTAACAATGCGCGTCACAGATCAGTACGCCTGAAAAACGCGGCACATTCGCTCGATGCCTTCGGTAATTTTTTCAGGCGTTTCTTTCGAGTAAGCGAGCCGCAAAGTATTCGCCCCGCTTTCATCAACGAAGAAGGGTTGACCGGGTACGTAAGCGACGCCGTTTTCGATAGCTTCGGGTAGGAGCTTCCCTGCATCAATTTCGCGCGCGAGTTCCATCAGCACGAAGAAGCCTCCGACAGGCTCGTTCCAGCGCGTTCCTTTTGGCGCGTGCTTCCGAAGCGCATCAATCATGGCGCGACAACGCACTTCGTAAAACTTGCGCAGTTCGGGCAAGCGATTCTCTATCAGCCCTGATCGAATAGCTTCCATAACTATGGCTTGATCGAGCACACTTGATGACAGGTCAGAGCCTTCCTTCGCCAGTTCTATCTTTGCGGAAATTTCTTCGGGCGCGTACAGGTATGCTGAGCGAAGTCCGGGCGCAAGCACTTTCGAGAAAGTGCCGAGATACACAACGCGCTCAGGCCGCAGCGCCGCAAGCGGGGTGAGTCGCACATCGGTTGTGAAATAAAGGTCGAAGTAGGCGTCGTCTTCCACGATGAGCAAATCATACTCGTCGGCAATTTCGACAAGCTCAGTGCGCCGTTCAGCCGCCAGTGTCACACCCGACGGGTTCTGAAAGTTCGGAATCGTGTAGATGCATTTCACGCGGCGACCTGCGCGGCGCGCGCGATCAATCTTCTCTCTGAGGTCGCTTGTGACGATGCCGCCTTCATCCTGACGGACTCCTATCATTTCAGCCTGCGAGTTGTGAAGCGCGATGATTGCGCCGATGTAGCTCGGAAGCTCGACCATCGCCACATCGCCCGGATCAATCAGCACGCGCGCTATCAGGTCAAGCCCCTGCTGCGAGCCGGAGGTTATGACAACTTCCGAAGCTTTCGCGTTTTTGATGCCTCTCGATTGGAGCATGGCGGCGACCGCTTCAACCAGATTGTTCTGCCCGCGCGACGGCCCGTACTGGAGCGAGAACTGGCCGCGAGTGCGAATGACGCGCGCGGCAATCTCTGCCAACTCTTCGAGAGGAAATGTCTCGGCGCTCGGCGCACCCGCCGCCAGCGAGATAACGTCTTTGCGACCGAGCAACTGTGTGAGCTTGCGAATAGCGTTGGGTTGCAGAGTGCGACCCATCGCCGAGAGGATCTCTTCGTATGGGGCTTCTGTTTTTAACATTGAGAAGAAATACCGATCAGCCTTTAACGTCGAATGTGAACTGCACCACGAGAGAAGGCGAAGTAGGATCATTCGATTTTATAGTAACTGACTTCACATGCGGGCCTGGCGATTTCCCGGTAGCAACTTTTACTTTGATCGTGCCAGCCTTACCAGGCTGGAGGACTTTTGGAAAGTCCACGGTTGTGCATCCTCAGCCAGGTTGGACGTTTTCGATCTGCAATGCGGCATTGCCTGCGTTGCGAATCTGAAAAGTCCGAACGAGCGTTTTGTCTTGAGGCTGTTTGCCGAACTCTATGGTCTTGGTAGGCGCAACCAGCTTGGGAGCTTTGTCTGCGGGCGCACCGGCCACTGGTTGAGTACTGGGCTGAATCGCAGGCGATTTGCCCTTTACCGGCGGAGGCGAGACATTAGAGTTATTAGGTATTACCGGGCTGTCGCGCGTCGCGACCGGCGGCGCTGTGTTGCTGTTCGACGGTTGCGCGGCGTTGTTATTAGACGA
>DATEKX010000635.1:0-6315 GCA_035277165.1 Blastocatellia bacterium
GATATTGACGAGCCTGCGGATTTGGAACTACTCATCGAAAGCGGGCGCGGCACACAGGCGTTTGTCGCGCTCGCTCGGATGAACATCGAAAAGAGATTGAAAGGTTGAAACAATTTTCTGAGCTTCGACTGATCGGCATCCCCGGCATTCCTGAGATTGCGGCGGGCGATGACCTGCCGTCGATCATCGTTAAGACTCTGCGCGAATCCGGTCTGGAACCGAGCGACAAAGATGTTTTTGTCGTCGCGCAAAAGATAGTCTCGAAAGCCGAAGGCCGAACGGTTCACCTCGCATCAATTGAACCGTCCCCGGTTGCGCGCGAGTGGGCCGCTACTTATGACAAAGATGCGCGCGTGGTTGAAGTCGTGCTGCGCGAATCGAAACGCATGGTGCGGATGGAACGCGGCGTGATGATTTCGGAGACTCATCACGGCTTCATATGTGCTAATGCGGGAGTGGATGCGTCGAACGTCACGACGGACGTGGTGACTTTACTTCCAGTGGATTCGGACAGGTCTGCGCGACGAATTCAAACGACGATTGAAGAGAGCTTCGGCGTTCGAGTCGCGGTGATCGTATCGGACACGTTTGGCCGCCCGTGGCGCGAAGGCATAGCCAATGTCGCAATCGGAGTCGCAGGCATCGCGCCGCTTATTGACTATCGCGGCCAGTTGGATTCGCACGGGCGACCGCTCACAGCCACAGTCATTGCCGTTGCCGATGAACTCGCATCAGCCGCAGAGCTTGTCATGCAAAAGAGCGCGGGCGTTCCGGTCGTCATCATTCGCGGTTTTGATTACGATGCGCGCGAATCGTCTGCCCGCGAATTGATTCGCCCGGCAGAGAACGACTTGTTTAGGTGAAAGCGCGCGGCTGTGATAAAATCACCGAAACATCAAGGGCAATAATTCTGCACGAGGAGAAATAACCCTATGCCGACACGGCGAACATTTCTGAGAGCAATCAGCAGCGCGACCGCCATGGCTTCATTTAGCAATAAAGGAATCGAGCGCGTGTTTGCAGCTTCGCGCAATGTCGCGGATGTCGCTCCTGAAAAGATAGCGACTGATGAAAGCTACTGGCGCGAGATTCAGCAATCGTTCACTGTTGATCGGTCGCTGATTAATCTCAATAACGGCGGCGTCAGCCCTTCGCCTCGCGTCGTGCAGGAAGCCATGCAGCGCCACCTGCAATTCTCGAATGAAGCGCCTGTGCATACGATGTGGCGCATACTTGAACCGCAAATCGAAACTGTGCGCCAGCGACTGGCTAATGAATTCGGCTGCGACCCGGAAGAACTGGCTATCACGCGCAACGCGAGCGAGTCGCTCGAAATCTGCATCCTCGGCCTCGACCTCAAAGCGGGCGATGAAGTCTTGACGACGAATCAAGACTATCCGCGAATGATTACCGCGTGGCGGCAGCGCGAGCGGCGCGAAGGGATTAAGCTCAATCAGATTTCATTCCCGGTTCCGCCGCCTTCGATGGATGATCTTTATCAAAGATTCGAGCGGGCCATCACACCGCGCACCAAAGTTATTCACTTCTGCCATATCACAAATCTGACGGGCCAGATATTTCCTGTGAAGCGAATATGTCGGCTTGGCCGCGAACGCGGCATCGAAGTCATCGTTGACGGCGCGCATGCGTATGCGCATTTCCCGTTCAAACACGCAGACCTCGATTGCGATTACTACGGCACAAGCCTGCATAAATGGTTGCTCGCGCCGCACGGCACGGGCTTTCTTTACGTCAGAAAATCCAAGATCAAAAACCTGTGGCCGTTGATGGCAGCGGACAAGAAACAGGACGAAGACATTCGCAAGTTTGAAGAGATAGGCACGCATCCTGCCGCCAATCACAACGCGATTGCCGAAGCGCTGACATTTCACGAAGGCATAGGCATAGAGCGCAAAGCCGCGCGACTTCGTTATCTGAAAGAGCGATGGGCGCGACGGCTCGAAACAAACAAAGGCGTGCGCGTGTTGACGCCATACGACCCGCAGCAATCGTGCGGGCTGGCGCTGTTCAATGTCGATGGAGTTGATCCTGTGAAACTCGGAGCGCATCTGTGGGAGCGCCATCATATAATCGTCACGCCTATCGTTCACGACGAGTTTCGCGGCATCCGCGTCACGCCCAACGTCTACACCACTATTAACGAAATAGACATGTTCTGCGACGCTGTAGAAAAAGCAATCCGCACCGGGCTTGCAGCGTGATTCGGTTTGCGGCCCATTTAATTTAGAAATCGCACCTGTGAAGCTACGGCTTTGACGTAGAGAATCTTCTATGACTATAGAAGAAGCAATAAATTTACTCAAACGAGTCTCAAGATAAGCCCCGGGTGCAATTTGAAAGGGAGTTGGCGGGCGACCTGGAAATGGAAGCAAAGAAAGAGGGCAGGCATCCACCTGGAATTATATATTTTGTGCTCGATGCAACAGCGCTCCCGAGTGTGACGGAGAAAAACCGGATTGCAATTATGGCAAAGGGTAAGAAGTTTGAAGTGCTTGTGAAGAGCTATATTACACAATCTTACAACTGGCTAGAAGCGCGCAGTACGTTGATTTGAACAAATGGTCCGATTTTGTTTTCTGAATGAAAGAATTTTACAAAGAAGACCTCGCGTTTATTCATGACACGGGCCATAGCGACTTCGCTTTGAAATCCGCTCCCGGCATTCTGGACATCCTGCGCCGTAACGAAATCCGCGATGGCTTAGTCGTAGACCTCGGCTGCGGAAGCGGTCTGTGGGCAGAGCAACTTGTAAAAGCCAGTTATCAAGTTCTCGGAATAGACATCTCGGAAGCGATGATCCGCATTGCGCGTAAGAGAGCGCCTCTGGCAGAGTTCCGCATCGAGTCGTTGTTCAAAGCAGACATACCACCTTGCTGCGCCGTCACCTCGATCAGCGAATGCTTCAACTACCTTTTCGATTCCGACAATGACAGTCACACGCTCGCGCAACTCTTCGGGCGCATATACAAAGCGCTTGCTCCCGGCGGCGTCTTCGTCTTCGACATAGGCGAGCCGGGACAGGTAAAACCGGGCGTCACCGCAAAGGGCTTCACCGAAGGCGAAGATTGGATAGTGATGGTCGAAAAACAGGAAGAGAGAAAGATACTGACGCGCCGCATTATCAGTTTTCGCAAGGTGGGCAATCTCTACAGGCGCGAGACGGAACTGCACCGCCAGCGGTTATACAAATCCATAGACGTAGCGAAAGAACTCCGCCGCGCAGGCTTCCGTGTGCGTGTGATTCGCAGCTATGGCCGATACCCTTTGCCGAAAGCTCACGCCGCGTTCATCGCGCGCAAACCGGCCTGACGCAAATACCAAATGTGGCCGAGCAGTCCGGCTATTTAACTTGCAAAGCGGTTGTCGCATTTCCTCCGTCCGGGTTCAAGACCTTGATGGTATGAGCACCGGATGTGAGAAACAACTTTTTGACAGAGAGACTAGTCGCGTCCTGCGATTTAGGGATTACTTCGCTGCCATCTATGAATAGCTTTGCCGTTTGATGAAACTCTTCGCCGCTAATATCGAGCTTCCCTTTTTTCGCCTTGTACTTCACTTTGGTTATGCTCGGCGGTTCTACGACTTTCAGCGAGAAGTCCTGCCGCGCCTGTTGCGCGAAGCTATCGCTTACCTGAACTGTGAAGTTAAAAACGCCGTCTGTTTTTGCAATGCCGCTTATTATTCCATCGCTCGTGATACTCAAACCTTCAGGGAGTTTCCCCGCTGCCAGCGTCCAGTCAAATGGCGACCTCCCGCCTTCGGCTGCCAACTGAAAATTGTAAGATTGCCCTTTGCTGGCGTTGGCGACCGTAGTAGTCGCGATGCCGAGCGGCGATGGCGGAGGCGGCTCGACCACTTTGAAGAACACGCGGAAGGAGCTACGGTGCGTGTTCGATTCGGGAAAGTAGACGACATCTTTGACAAAAACATCGAGCCAGTAATCGCCCACTATCGTAGGAGTGCCTTCCAGCAAGCCTTCGGAGTTAAGACTCATACCCGGCGGAAGCAGGCTGTTGATCAACTGGAACGTATAGGGCGGCACTCCCCCCAACATGCCTAGACGGCGAGAGTAGGGAACATTGACCGGCAAGTCCGGCAAGTATGGCGATTCGGCCAATATCAACGGGCCGATATAAATTTCGGGCGCTGTTGAGTTATAAGAAAAAATCCCGGTGAGTCCCGCCGGGCCTATGCCGTCGCATAAGAAAGTGAACCGGACAGCAAAGCTGATGACTCTGGGGAAAACCGGGTTGGACTCGTCAATCTTGGACTCAAGTATAGTGAAGTTCGCTAAAGAGCGACTGCAAGCGAATCCTCTGGTGACGTAAAATGACGGCGAGCCGAATTCACCCGCCATATCGTAATAGCCGGGTGCCAGATTCGACCCTGTTCTTCCAGTGCCGACCGTGATTAACCAGTAGGCAACACTCCGATCATTTGTTGGAAAGAAGCGCATAGTAATCTTATCGGCATGTCCATCATGATCAGCGTCGGAACAAAAAAGCTGCCAGGTGCCGTCAGACTCGACATAATTGAACGCTTTGCCGTTAGGGTTCGGTCTGCCGCCAAAATCATCCCCCGGCTGGCTATAGAGATTCAGATATGTGCTCTGGGCCGACGCTTCGGCATTCAAAATGAAGAGGACAAAAATCAAAGGGAGAAAAATAAAACCGATATGCTTCATGGTAATTCGTTTCCTTCTTAAGGGCCAGATGCTCTATAACGCGAATGCAAGGCTGACATTATCACAGATTATGCATATAGCAACAAATTAAATGTCGTTGCCGATAGTTCCGTAAACGGGAAATCCGTTCCCAGAAGCGAACAACTATTAATTCGAGATTCGAGATTCGAGATTCGAGATTATCGGTATTTCCGGGCGGCCCGTAAAATTACAGAGCCGGTTAAGTATCTTTTTAAGAATGCATTCGGGCAAATCTAAAATCTGAAATTTGGGATTTGAAATTTGAAGTCGGGCGTGGCACGCAACTTCCCTTGGGCATTGTGCTCGTAGTGTGTTTTCACTTTGTGATTCGATATTTGCAAACGAGAGGAACTCAGATGAACACCCTGCTTCAAGACGTTCGATTCAGCCTTCGAATGCTATTGAAAAAGCCCGGCTTCACATTCGTGGTTGTGTTTGCTCTGGCTTTAGGCATCGGAGCCAACACGGCAATCTTCAGCGTAGTCAATACGATCCTGCTGCGCCCGCTGCCTTATAAAAACTCCGACCAACTCATCTGGCTGCGAGAGACTAATCCGAGCGCGGATATTAAAGAAGAGTCTCTTTCGCCGCCTAACTACATGGATTGGAAAACGCAGAGCCAGAGCTTTGAAGACATGGGCGCGTTCGCCTCTACGCGGATAACACTGACAAGCGGCAACGGCGAGCCTGAGCGAATCAATGCTGCTTATGTCGCTGATGGTTTCTTTTCAGTGCTGGGCGCTGAGACGCAAATCGGTCGCACTTTCACGCCGGAAGAAGATAAGCCCGGCAATAACCGTGTGATCATACTCAGCCACGGGTTGTTTGAGCGGCGCTTCGGCTCAGACCCGAACCTGATCGGCAACACCATAACGATCAACGGAAATCCTTACGTCGTCGTCGGCGTCATGCCGAAAGGTTTCATTAGTCCTAAACCGGATGATCGCAGACCTCCTGAAGCGTGGTCTCCTCTAGCGGCGGACTACAATAAAGAAAACCGCAGAGGCGATTACCTCAACGTTATCGCCCGCCTCAAACCCGGCGTAACGGTCGAACAGGCGCGGGCCGAAATGGCGACCATTACCGCGCGGCTCGAACAACAATACCCGGATACGAACTCAGGGTGGAGCGCCATCGTCATGCCGCTGCACGAAAAATTTGTCGGAGACAGTTGGCTCGCTCTGATGGTTCTGATCGGAGCCGTTTGCTTTCTGCTTCTGATCGCCTGCGCGAACGTGGCGAATCTTCTTCTGGCTCGCTCGACGGCGCGGCAAAAAGAGATTGCAATCCGCACAGCGCTCGGCGCGCGACGCGGCAGAATCATCCGGCAGCTTCTAACCGAAAGCGTGATGCTGAGTTTGACGGGCGGCGCGCTCGGATTATTGTTTGCCTTCTGGGGCGTAGGAGTTTTGACCTCGCTCAGTCCCGGCAGCATTCCTCGCGTGAGCGAGATCGGCGTAGACTCGCGCGTGCTCATCTTCACACTCGGAGTCTCTTTGTTGACGGGAATAATCTTCGGACTTCTGCCTGCGCTGCAAGCATCGAATCCGAATCTGAATGAAACGCTCAAAGAGGGCGGCAGAAGC
Organism: Blastocatellia bacterium; assembly: GCA_035277165.1. GTDB lineage: Bacteria > Acidobacteriota > Blastocatellia > UBA7656 > UBA7656 > DATEKX01. The sequence continues at coordinate 6,313 of DATEKX010000635.1, forward strand.
TAC
>DATEKX010000636.1:0-3599 GCA_035277165.1 Blastocatellia bacterium
GGAGTACAACGAGTATCGTCCGCATAGTGCGCTAGGGCAAGAAACGCCTAGTGCGTTTGAACAACAATGGCAGCTAAACCGAAGCCGTCGAAAAGCTGGATTTTTAACCTTGTGAACTCTCCAATAACGGGTGGCAGGTCACCTTCTCCCGGTGATCCAGAAAAGCCCGTCTTGAAGCTCAACAACGCACATTATGGAGCATTAAAAAGAAGCAGCATAAAAAGATTCAGGCTCTATGATCTGCGCCATACATGGGCAACTAGAGCGGCAATGTCAGGCATTGATCTTGTAACCCTAGCTGCGATGCTCGGCCATTCTAGGATTCAGATGGTTCTCAGATACGCTCACCCAACAGAGCAGCATCAATCCGAAGCGATGAAGAAACTGGAAGAGTTTAATCTTGCTAGACAGATGGCAGAGATAGAAAAGAGGCAGCAATCCGCTACAATGGCCGCTACAGTGATAAATTAGAGATTATCCGATTGCCTGTAAATGGTTGAAAGAAAAGAGGCGGCGATCGGAATCGAACCGATGAATAAAGGTTTTGCAGACCTCTGCCTTACCACTTGGCTACGCCGCCTTAACTGTCAAATGAAAGGCGAAGGCACCATGTCGCCTTCGCCTTGAGACTCTGGAGCGGGAGACGGGATTTGAACCCGCGACTTCGACCTTGGCAAGGTCGCACTCTACCGCTGAGTTACTCCCGCTCGAAGAATTGTGATTTTAGCCAGCCCATCGCGCTTCTGTCAACCGTGAGCCGAAAGCTAAAACGGCTTCTTCAATCAATCATCTCTCTTACTTGAACTCTCGCTTCATAACAAATGCGTCTTCGGTCGGGGAGCGATAATAATCTCTGCGGCGGTTCACGAAGCTAAAACCCAGCTTGCGATAAAGCGACTGCGCGGCTTCATTCGAGGCTCTCACTTCCAGCAACACGAAGAGCACCCCGCGCATTCTGGCCTCGCTGATCGCAGATTCAAGCAAGCTCTGCCCTACGCCGATCTTCCTGTATGCCGGATGCGATGCGATGTTGTTTACGTGCAACTCGTCTTCTACAATCCAGCCCGCGAAAAAACCTATCACAGCCGGACTCGAATAAAGATTTCGCGCGACCAACATTATCGAGTTCGGGTTCTTGTTAAGCTCTCGCCTGTATGCATCAAATCCCCATCGGTTCAGCCCCGTGATGTCTTCAAGGCTAACAACTTCGTCCAGATCTGATTCCCTCATCTGATCAACAAAATAGGGTCTCAGCATCGCTGGTGGTTCTTCTCTCTTTATATCGCTGATTGACACGGCCATTCTCCCAGTAAGAGAGTTTTCTATTCGCTCTGGCTTGCTCTATTCAGCTTTGATGCTTCGCTGAATCTTCGTCCCTAACAGGCCAAGCGATAGCTTTATTTCGGCTTCGGCGGGCCTCACATAACAAGCCCGCAAGCTCTCTGCAGTTCCAGTCTCGCCTCGAACGAATCTCAAATAAGCCAGCCGCGCGATTCGATTTGCAACCGAGCCGGTTGCCTGCTCTATGCAAAAAGCGCCTTTCGATTTCCCGGCTGCCCTGCTCTCTCTACCGACTTCTCTTATAACATCAGCATTCGCAATCGCGCCATCGCCGACGAATGCTACTTCGTCGAGGTGAGCAATGCGTTCGACCGCTTCGACCAGTGTTGACAGAAGCGGTTCATTGACAGCGACGGGCGCGCCTCTGTCATTCAACTCGAAGAGTTGAGAATAGACTTCGCCTTTGTAGGCATTGATCATCGCGCAAACCGCTGCCGCTCCCCTGGCAGCAAAGGCCGCCGCTTCAAGCGATGTTACGCCTGCAACGGGTTTGCCGGTCGCCGCCGCAAACCCCTTCACAGCCGATATTCCAACTCTGAGTCCAGTGAAGTTTCCGGGTCCCGTGCATACTCCAAATAATTCAATATTGCTTATCACAAAGCCAGCCTTATCAAGCAACGCCTGAACATCAAGCCACAATCTTTCAGAGCGCTTTTCATCCGCCTGCACAGCGAACGACTCAATAACTTCGTCTCCGCGCGCTATTGCCATGCTAGTTATTTTCGACGACGTATCGAGCGCAAATATTATCGGCTCACCTGATTTGAAATCTGCTTCGTTCAATTTGTGTTTAGTTGTTCCTTGAAGTTTTTCTATGTAATCATGCAGAAAATTGTTGAAAGCTGCGGGCAATTACTCCGAAGCAAGTTTGACCAGCCCATCGGCATTATATAATCTGGTCATGTCGGAAACAACCTCTGTTACAAAGCAAGGCTGATTGCAATGGATAACTATCTGGGAGTGATGACTAGCGGCGGCGACTGTCCCGGACTCAACGCGGTTATTAGAGCCATCGTTCGACGCGCGCAGGTCGATAAGGTAAACGTGCTCGGAGTTAATTCGGGCTGGCAGGGTCTCATTGATGGAGACATCGCTCCTTTGACGAGGCAGTCGGTCGCTGGCATTCAATACAAAGGCGGCACGATTCTGGGCACTTCGCGCCGCAACCCGCTGGAGGGCGACGAAACGCTTGCCAGAATTCGCGACAACTGGAATAAGTTCGGGTTGAGCAGTCTCATCGTAGTCGGAGGCAACGGCACGCTTTCCTGTTCGATGCGGATGTGGCGCGACCACGGTTATCCAATAGTCGGCGTTCCTAAAACGATTGATAACGATGTGCCCGGAACCGATTATACTTTCGGCTTTGATACGGCGGTATCAATAGCTACGGAAGCGATTGACCGTTTGCACACCACAGCCGAGGCGCTTCACCGCGTGATGGTAGTTGAGGTTATGGGCCGACACAGCGGATGGATCGCGGCATACGCAGGCATAGCCGGAGCCGCTGATTTGATTCTCGTGCCCGAGATTCCTTTTCGTATCTCGGAGATTTGCGACCTGCTTGCCAGGCGCAAAGAGAAAGGCAGGCCCTTCTCGATTGTCGTCGTGGCCGAAGATGCCAAGCCGCACTTTGATGAAGATTTCCTGACCGAAGCTCAAAAGGCCCGCGTCTTTCAAGAAGGCCACCTCGGCGGAGTCGGCCAGTTAGTCGCTCAACAGATCGAGAAACGCGCTGGAATTGAGACTCGCGTCACGGTGCTCGGCTACATTCAAAGAGGCGGCTCGCCGAGCGCTTATGATCGCGTGCTGGCGACGCGCTTCGGTGTATACGCGGTCGAGATGGTGCTTAGAGGCGAGTTCGGTAGAATGGCCGCCGTGCACGGCACTGTGATAGCGAGCGTCTCATTAGAAGAAATCGCAGACAAGTACCGGCCCTTAGACGCAGAAATCTATCGAACCGCAAAGACATTTTTCGGATGATCCCGACCCCTGATTATTATGCAAAACTCTCCAATGCTCAGGCAGTATCAGGAGATCAAGCGGCAGCATCCCGGCACGCTGCTGTTTTTTCGTCTTGGTGATTTCTACGAGTTATTTTTTGATGACGCGGTTATAGGCTCGAAGGAGCTGGAAATAACTCTCACGGCGCGAAACCGCGAACGCGGCAATCCCATTCCCATGTGCGGCGTGCCTTATCACGCTGCCAGCGGTCACATAGCCAAACTCGTGCGCAAAGGCTATCGCGTCGCCATATGCGA
>DATEKX010000637.1:0-2309 GCA_035277165.1 Blastocatellia bacterium
CATATTCGGGCATTACGATTTCGATTTCTCGGTCGCGCCGCCCGTCTTTCAATTCATGAATTTCTTTGTTTCCGGTCGCGGCCATTCGACTATGGTGGTCGGGCTTCAACGCTCGGGCCGTTACCGGCAGATGGTCGAAAAGATATTCAAAGAAGAGCGCGTCCCGTTGGATTTGATCTGGCTCGCGCAGGCTGAATCCGTGTGGAAGCCCAACGCGCTTTCGCGCGCCGCTGCGAAAGGCATCTGGCAATTCATACCTGGAACCGGCTCGCGCTACGGGCTCGCGCAGACGCAGTGGGTTGACGAGCGTTCGCATCCTGAAAAAGCGACGCGCGCCGCTGCTCGTTATCTCAGATGGCTGCACGATCATTTTGAAGGCGACTGGCTGCTCGCGATGGCGGCTTATAATTCGGGCGAGAACCGCGTAGACAACGCGATTGCCCGTTGCGGTTACGCTGATTTCTGGGAACTATACAAGCGCAATCTATTGCCGCAAGAAACCCGCAATTATGTTCCGATCATTCTTTCGATCATCATCATCAGCAAAAATCAGAAACGTTATGGCTTCGATGTGAAGCCCGATCCGGCGCTGAATTACGAGACGTTCGAGCTTCCCGCGCAGACCGATCTGAAAGTAGTGGCAGAACTGCTGGGCGTGCCTTACGAAGTGGTTCAGGATTTGAATCCTGAATTGCGACGCGGGACTTCGCCAGCCGATCAGCGATATGCGATCAAACTGCCTAAGGGGATGAAGAAGCAGTTCGAGATAGCTTATGCCGACCTGCCCGAAGATCAACGCTTGCGCAAAGCCGCGCCTCCTGTTGTCTCTGATGAAGTAGCGGTCGAACGTTATCGTCCGGCTTATCGCGTTCAGGTTGCGTCTTATCAAGTCCGCCGTGGCGACACGATGGCGGCGCTGGCTCGGCGCTACGGAGTGTCGGTCAAAGAGATAGCGCGATTGAATCGCATGTCGTCGCGCGGCGAGTTGCGTAAAGGCCAGACGGTTCGCGTCCCTCAAACAGTGCGCGCCAGCAGTCGCAGCAGCCGAGGCAGTCGCGTCGGTCGCGGTCACGTTGTGCGATACAGCGAAAAGCCAGTCATTCGCTCGCGTCAAAGCAGTGGCAAAGATAAAGGCCGCAGTGTATCGTCGCGCAGTCGCTCGTCGAAAAAAGAGCGTTCATCGAAACCTCATTCATCACGTCGTCGCCGCTGAAGGCCACGCGGCTGAATGCCGCGCGATTGACGTTATCCCATTCAAGTTATACAGTAGCCACGCCGATATTCACTCTTCGAGCGCACGTATGTCTAAAAAGCGCATCACGATTATTTTTCTGCTCACACTGACGATATTCGCGCTCTACCTTTGCTACCTGCTATTTCAGCCTTTTCTCAATCCTTTGCTTTCGGCGTTGGTAATTGCCATTGTCTTTTTCCCTGTCCACGCTCGCATGCAGATGGTTTTTCGCAAGCCGGGTTTAGCCGCGCTGATGTCTACGATGCTGGTCACGCTGATAATCATTATCCCTGCGATATTGATTCTCGCGGCTGTGACTAAAGAAGTATCAGGGCTGATCGATGTCATTGATCAGAAAAGCACCGAAAGCGGCGGGTTTAGCCCATACATCAATCATCTGATCGAAGGGCCAATGAACTGGGTCAGCCAATACATTGACCTGTCGCAAATCAATCTTAGCGAAGCGCTTCGCAGCCGCCTCGAAGGATTGAGCCGGTTTCTGCTCGCGCAGCTTGCAAACATCGTCGGCGGCGTTACTTCATTCGTTGTTGATGCGGTGATAACCATTTTCACGCTCTTCTTTCTATTCCGCGAAGGCCGCTCTCTGCGCCGCCGCGTAGCCGCGATTCTCCCTTTAACAACTGAACAGGTCGAGAAACTTTTTAGCGGGATCGAAAACACTATCATCGGGACCGTGTATGGCGGGCTCGTCGTTGCGGCGGTTCAAGGCGCGTTGATCGGAATTGCGTTTTGGGTCTTTAAAATACATTCGCCCGTGATGTGGGGCGTTGTTGCGGCGTTTTTCGCGTTGCTTCCGCTGGTCGGGACGGCTGTGGTGTGGGCGCCTGCTGCGATTTACCTGCTCGCGACCGGCCATTGGGCGCAGGCTATAATTCTCGTCGGATGGGGCGCGGGCGTAGTCGGCACAATAGACAACGTGCTCAGACCTTATTTGATCAGCGGTCGCGTGCAGATGCACACGCTGTTGATTTTTTTTGCAGTCTTCGGAGGCGTGAACGTGTTCGGTTTTCTCGGCCTGGTTGTCGGGCCTGTGATAGTTGCCGTGACGATTACG
>DATEKX010000638.1:0-5125 GCA_035277165.1 Blastocatellia bacterium
GGTCGCGCCGATCAAAATGGCGGCTTCTCCGCCGAAGAGAAAAAATGCGAGAAAGATAAACACATCAGAGATAGAAATGTGAGTATTAAAGCGAAAGAATTTAACGACTATGCGTGACGCGACAATTATCGTCGCCAGCGAAAATAGAACGAAGGGAAATCCGAAATGATTTACGGGAAAGAAGAGGAACGAATTGATGCAAATAAGCGCGCCTAGGACTACTATGGTCCAGACATAAGGCTTATAGAAGCCTTTCCCTTTTGTTGGCTTCATAGATCACCCGGTCAGCCGCTAACAGTCTATAAAAATAGCTCGATAGTAGCCGATGTTTTTATACCCTGCTTGTTCGTAAATGAGTTGAGCCGCGATGTTCTGCTCTTGAACAAGAAGGCAGATGGCCGCAGATCGCCTCAGAAACTCTCTGCCTAATTGAGCAATGCACCGCAATCCGTAACCCTTATTTCGTTCTTCGGGAGCAATCCACATGCTCTCCAGATAGATTAATTCTGGAGTATCTGTCAGCACCTCGACCTTGAAGATCAGCTTGCCGTTATTTATCCAAACCCAGGTGTGTCCTCGCTCTATTCTCATGGCGCAACGCCGAGGGAAACCTTGCGGGTCTTGCTCAAGTCCGTTCACACCCGTCTCCTCGATGCCTGATTTAACATGCGCTTTGACAACAAGGTCAAGGTCTTCGAACGTAGCCTTTCTAAGGCTGGATATTGGCTCGCGCGCTTCGGTAGGCCAACTCTGCTTTAACAGCGAATATCTCTTTTCTTCAAATTCGACGCGCTCGGATGAGTAGTAGTGATGCCAGAATTTTCGCATCACCGACTCCTCTGCGAGCATCAAGTAAATATAAGGACATGACTGCGCGAGACGAGCGAAAGCCTCGATTGCAAGATCGCTGCGCACTTCCATCAAAGTGTTATGCCCTATAAGGGCCACACCTTCTATGTTTCCGTTCGCATCCTGATAAACGTAAAAGCTGCCGCGATTCAAAGGGCTTACCCACCCGTTATCTCGAATCAGCCCTGTCATGCCAAAAGTATGCAGAGGGCGCTCACAGAGAAAAGCCAGCGCCTCCTCCTGTTTATCTCGTGACAGCATCTCTGCTGCTACGGGCAAGCCGGTCGAGCCGTGACCGAACCCGGTTGCGTCTTCTAGGTTGTTTCTTAAAACGCTTACGTTCATTGCTCTCTCGACTGCTGATGAAACCAATTAATCAATGAATGAATGCAGATTGCGGCTTGAGAGGCGCTTACTGCATTCCGCCGGGGTCGCCGTTTATCTGCGCACTGTCCGACTGAGCATAGGCATCATTGAGCAATTGAGAATCGCTCAACAGGAAGCCATCGCTGTACAACAATCCATCACCGAGCGGCACGCCATCGCTCAGCAAATGGCCGTCGCCGAACAGTGTGCCAACAGCAAGAAGCGGCAGCCCATCGCTCAACAGATGGCCGTTGCTGGTCAGAATATTTTCGCCGAGCGAAATGCCGTTTGTGATCAACACCGTGTCGCTCAGAAGATGCCCATCGCTCAGCAGGTGTCCATCGCTCAGTAAATGACCTGTCCCATATATCAACTGATACTTGGTGATGAGATCGATGCCGGTCGCATAGCTGTAGCCAAGAATGATCCCCTGTCCCCAGGTGATTGTTCGACCGCAGATTCTTGATTGAGGAATGGCAAGCACGCTCAAGGTCAATAAGGGAGAGCCTAAGGGAGTCGAGGCCGTCAGGTTTGTGCGTGTCAGTTTTGCCAGTCTGACTGCTCCTTCAATGTTTATTTCTCCCGCGCCCTGCTCGAACATATTGTATCCGTTAAGCGGTTGCGCCGTGTACATCAGAAAAGCTTTTACCAGATTCGGCGTCAGTGTCGGATTGGCCTGAAGCATCAAAGCCGCAGTACCCGCAACAACGGGAGCAGACATTGATGTGCCGCTCAGGTACATCATGTTCTTCTTCGCGTCTTTCTCCCTAAGGTCAAGTTCAGGATGCATTGTGACGAGGTTGCAATCATCAGACTGCGCTGATATCAAGCGATTTCCCGGCGCTACAAGATCAGGCTTGATGAGGTTGTCGTAATGCTTCTCTCCGTCCGCGCTCGTCCAGTAACTGCGCGTAGGCCCACAAGAGCTATAAGTTGTAACTTTATCATCATCGCGAATGTCCGTTCCGCGAGTATTTACAGCGCCAACGGTAATTGCCGAAGGCTCATTGCCCGGCGAATGGATTAACCCGTAAACCTTCCGGCCCTGTCCGTCTTTCCCGTTATTGCCCGCGGCGGCAACGACAACGATTCCCGCATCAACCAGTCGGCGTGTCGCGCGACAGAGCGGGTCATTGGTATAAGAATCAACAGCCAATGCGCCAAAGCTCATGTTGACTACGCGAATGTTATAAGCGGCGCGGTTGGCCATGATCCAATCAATCGCGCTCAGCACACTTGAAGATGTGCCCCTGCCGAACCCGTCCAGCACTCGAAGATTGATTATCTTGGCGTTAGGCGCAATGCCCTCATACTTGTCGCTGATGCCGTTGCCATGACCGTTTCCAGCCGCCAGCGCAGCTACGTGAGTGCCGTGACCGTAACGATCAGTTGTGGTCATGGCCTCGCCGGTAAAATCCATTTTGGCTACTATGCGGTTATGATTGTCAGAGTCTTGAAATGAGTAATGATTGTTATAAATACCGGAATCAAGCACAGCTATGCCGATACCCGAGCCATCGAGCCCGCTATTGCCGGGCAACTTAGACATGTCATCTGCGCCCGTCGCCTTCTCGATGTGTCCAAGCATCTCTACATCTCTGTCTATGGAGATGTAGTTTGACTCTTCACTGGCAGCCAGTTCTTCGACAACGCTCAAAGGCAGGTCAACTACGAGCGTATCAAGCTGGCGCAGGTGTTTCTTTATTCTTATTCCATTCTGTTTCAGGATACGCGCAAGTGTGGCGGACAGCTCACCGTTTCTCATCGCTGCGGTCTGGATGATAACGCGCGCATGGTCTGTTGCAGCCGTGCCCTTGCGTAATAAATGCTCCAGATCAGGTGATACTCTCTTCCCGGAAAACTTATTCTCCCTATTTCTACCTGATTCATCGAGCACAGGGGTTGTTACCGAGCTTATGTTTTGAGCCGCTTGCGCCTTCACGTTGCTGTCGGCAGGAATGCCCGCACACAGTTGAAAGACCAGAGAGAAAGACGCAAACCAGATGGAGAGTTTCGTATGCTTAAATGTGTTTTTCATATACATTTCTGTTCGATCATTAGCCAGAACCCGCTTGTCGTATGAGCAACCCTTATGCCGCCTATGGTTACACCCAATTCAGAAAGTTTTATTAGGAAAAAAGCTTACGTGGAGGGTTATTACATAAAGTAAGAATGGTCACGCGGTCAATTTGAGTGACGATCTCTTGTCAATTTGACAGATTATAAAAAGAATCAGGCATGCCCCATTCGGGGACGAAGAGTATAGCCGATCATGCTTTCTCAAGCTCTGCAAATAACCGTTCGACTGTTTGATTTGTGATGCCGCGCGTGCCGTCGGGTGAACTCACAGACGCGGCGGCAGCGGCCTGCCCGTAGCGGGCTGCTTTCAATAAATCATAACCCCAGACCCATCGCGCCAGCGTGAATCCTGCATGCGTCGCATCGCCCGCGCCAATCGTTGAGTAGAGCGTCTGCGCTTTGATGCCCGGCACTCTAACTGACGAATCGCGCGCGAGGCTCTCCCACACGCGACACCCGGAGGCATCCGTCACAACAAGCGCGCCCGTGAAATCATTCCAGAGAGTTGCGTCAACCGATGCGTATTCGCTCTCGTTGATCTTAATTACATCAGGCTTTGACTCTGCTCTGAGGCAATTTGCGAGCGCGTCTTTTGCAAAGTCAGCCGAAATCAACCCGGCGCGCGGGCGGACTTCTTCGATAACATCTCTGTAAAGCTCAACGGCCAACCGGCCTGTCGTTTCGATTACAGGCGGATTGCCTGCGATCAAGAGCAAGTCGGTTGATATACCGGATGCGAATTCGAGCGCCACAGCCTTCGCGCTCTCCTGCCAAACGACGCGCGGGCCGATGTTGAATTCGACGCGGCTGTCTCCGGCAGTTGTTGGGTCGGTCAGATCAACACAGATTCGCGCGCGCCCTTCGATAATAACTGGCCGCACCTGAACGCGAGTCAAAGCCGTCGTTTGAAGTTCGTGAATGTAGCGGCCTTCCGGCGAATCGGGTCGAAAGACGACAAGCTCTATCTCAACCGCGTCATCAGCCTTGAGCAGCTTATCCATCACGCGGGCAACGTTTGTGGCTTTGCCGCCTGCATGTGTAGAGACTGCGCGCGGTCGAAGCGTCGCGCCCGACCTTATTTTTATCGCGTGGTCGGAACTTTCGATATAGCCTTCTTCCGCGTCGCGTCGCACGTGATAGATCGAGTCTGCGCACGGCGCAAATTCGAGGATAGTGATTCGCATAAGTGTCAGTGGCGACGGCTGTTGAGCAGTTCCTGTGCTTGAGCAAACACATCTGCGATTGTGTTGGCTTCGGGGGTTTTGTCAATGACTACGACGCGTGCCTCTGCCGTGCCCGTCGGTTGCCAGCGTTCAGGCATGCGCGGCGAGCTGAAGCCTGCAAACACGTCAATCAGCGGAATGCCGAGCGCGGCGGCGATGTGTTGACCCGCCGAATCGTAGCCGATGTAAAGATCGCTTTCCGAAATCAAAGCCGCAAGCAAACCGATGCGCCCGCTCCAAACTATTATTTCGCCATCAATTGAATCGCGACTCAACAGGTCTGCCAGATTCCCTTCATCTATTTCGATCACTCGCGCAGAGAGAGATTCACTTGCATGTTTGATCACAGCATCGGCGCGTCGTGTTTCATCTTCTCCCGCGCCGCGATCCAGGATGATAGTGTTGCCTGCGCTGACAAGCTGGCGAACAAGCGATCTTTCAAATTCATCGCCGACTCGCTTCATCGGATTTTCTCCGACTCCGAAGTTTATCGCCACAATCGGGCGATTCAATCGCTTCGCCATACTGCTTGCTGTATTGATGTCAGAGCGAGCAAGGCTCAAGCGCGGATAGGTCATACGTTGCGCGCCGAAAACCGTATCGAGCCA
>DATEKX010000639.1:0-8225 GCA_035277165.1 Blastocatellia bacterium
AAGCAGATCGCTCGACGCGCGCAGGCTGCGAGACAGATGATAAGTAACATCGAATCCGTCGGCTGCGAGCTTGCGGGCAGGCTCGATCACATCGGCCCATTTCAGCTTGCCGTGCCTTTCGAGCGCCAGCGCCAGCCCCGCGACTGTGCCCGGCACGCCCGTCGCTTTGTAGCCGACCGTCGAAGCGTCTTTGATTACGTTGCCTTGCTGGTCGAGATACATATCGCGGTTTGCAGCAAGCGGAGCGCGTTCGCGGTAATCAATGATTTCGGTGTTGCCGTCTGCGCGGCGAATCATCATAAATCCCCCGCCGCCGAGATTGCCTGCCGAAGGCCAGGTCGCTGCCAGCGCCAATCCAACAGCTACTCCCGCATCAATTGCATTGCCGCCCCGCTGCATGATCTCTGCGCCTACACGTGAAGCGATTGGGCTGGTGGAAGCGACTATGCCGTTGCGCGCTCGGACAGGTTGATTGGCTGATGTGCCTGCGGTCGGAGCAGCCGTGACGGACGAAGTCGGCTTCGCTTCCGGCGACGAGTTAGATGTTGTCTGCGCGGTATTACACGCAGTGAGCGATGCAATGAGTAGCAGCGAAATTATCGTTGTAATTTTCTTCATTTGGTTTCTCTCTGAGCGCGAAGTTGTCTATAGCATTCCGATATACCACATTATCAACGACTGACCCGTGAAGAGCGCGACGACGGCAGCCGGGCCTAAGAAAACTCCGAAAGGCAACTCGGTTTTCATCCCCCCTCGGCTGCGCGCTATCAACATAATACCTACAATTGAGCCGAGCAGCGAACCGATAAAGATTGTCAGTAACGTGAGATGCCAGCCGAGATAAGCTCCGACCATCAGCATCATTTTTATATCACCCGCCCCCATGCCTTCAACGTGTCGCAGACGGTAATATGCCTCGCGCACAAGCCAGAGGCTTCCACCGCCTACCAGCGCCCCAAGCAGTGAGCCGATCAGCGCAAGAGGCCATTCCGGCTGCCCTGTGATTCCAAATAGTTTCGGCGTGTGCGCGAGCAACCACGGGTCGGGCGCAAGCAGTCGCATTATAAGCAGGATGACAAAACCCGGATACGTTATCACATTCGGAAGAAGCTTATAGCGATAATCAATAAAGACCAGTGGGACGATGAACGAGATGAATAAAATATCACCGATCAAAGTCAGCCAGAAACGCGCAGGCCATTGGTCATATTCGGTTTGAAATATCTGGAATTGATTCGCCACCTTTATGAATGCCAGAAAGTATAAAACGCCGACCAGCAATTCGACGGCAGGATAAATCGGCGAGATGCTCTTGCCGCAGTTTCGGCACTTGCCGCCCAGCAGGACGTAGCTGAATACTGGAATGTTATCGAAAGGCTTGATCGCTGTGTTGCAGGCGGGGCAGCGCGAGTTCGGAAACACTACTGATTCGCGCTTGGGGACGCGGTAGATTACGACGTTCAAAAAGCTCCCGATCATCAATCCGAAAACGAAAGCGAAAGCGCCAACGAGGTACGCCGAGATACTTTCCATTATCACCTTTCTAAAAGCATCTATTCATTTGCGACTTACGATCATCTGGATTAAATTAGCTTTCGCTCTCTCTCGTCAAGCCTAATGCTTATGATTCATATCCCTTTCGTAGTAGTTTCAGGATTACCCGGCAGCGGAAAGACCACGCTATCGCGAAACCTCGCGCCCGCCCTCGGTCTTACATTGCTCGATAAAGATGACATATTAGAAACGCTTTTTGAGACCTTAGGGGTCGGCGACGCTGACTGGCGACAACGCCTGAGCCGGGCCAGTGACGAAATATTTCAGCGTCTGGCTAGAACCTCATCCGGCGCTGTTCTTACATCGTTTTGGCGCAACCCGGAAATATCAACTCATTCGGGCACGCCCACAGACTGGATAACTGCCACTTCGCAACGCATTGTCGAAGTTTACTGCGTGTGCGCTCCACAGATTGCCGCCATGCGTTTCGTCAACCGCGCCAGACATCCCGGCCACCTCGATAGCGCGAAACGAATCGAGGATCTATTGTCCAGTTTCCAAACCATTGCGTCTGCCGGGCCACTTGGCGTTGGAAAATTACTGCAGGTTGATACCTCTAGCGAAGTAAACCTCGACCTTCTTATAAACGCGGTAAAGTCGCTTCTCAAGGACGCATAGGCAAGCATAAATGATTTAGAAAAGAGGAACCCAAATGATGAAACGAAAGCTGACACGACTATTCATAGTGATTATTATCAATCTCTCTTATTTCCCGGCCTCAGCCGCGCAGCAGCAGCAACCAAACATAATAATCTACTTTGTTGATGATCTTGGTTATGGCGACTTGTCTTGCTATGGGTCAAAAGCGATTAACACGCCGAACCTTGATAAGATGGCGAGCGAAGGCATTCGCCTCACCAGTTTTATAACTGCCAGTTCCGTCTGTTCGCCGTCCAGAGCCGGGTTATTGACTGGGCGTTATCCAACTCGCGTAGGCATCACGAGAGTTCTTTTTCCGACAGATAATACGGGCTTGCCGGAAAGCGAGACCACTATTGCAGAAGCTCTAAAACCAAACGGCTATGCCACAGCCTGCATTGGGAAATGGCATCTCGGGCATCTACCTCAATTCCTTCCGACCAATCATGGCTTTGACTCTTACTTCGGCATTCCTTACAGCAATGATATGCGCCCCACTCCTTTAATGAAGAATCAGGAAACTATTGAAGAACCCGTGAATCAGGATACGTTGACCGAGCGATATACTGACGAGGCCGTAAAGTTCATCACAGCTTCAAGGAATAAACCATTCTTTCTTTATGTTGCTCATGCGATGCCGCACATACCGCTTCACGTATCGCCTCGTTTTCGGGGTAAAAGCAAAGCGGGCCTCTACGGAGATGCAGTCGAAGCTATTGATTGGAGCGTCGGGCAAATACTTAACACGCTCAAGCAGTTCAACCTAGATAAAAACACTCTGGTAATTTTTGCCAGCGATAACGGCCCGTGGTATCAAGGCAGCGCTGGCAGATTACGCGGTCGCAAAGCTACGACGTATGAAGGAGGCGTCAGAGTGCCCTTCATCGCTCGATGGCAAAATCATATTCCTAAGAGCGTGGTGTCTGATGAATCCGTAAGCGCGCTGGATTTGTTCCCAACGATTGTAACCGCGACCGGAGCACGTCTGGCGCGGCCCTTAGAACTTGATGGACAAGACGCATTGTCCTTTCTGACTGGGAAGGTAAAGAAGCGCCCGGCTCGCCTCGTGCTTTACTTTGACGGTTTGAACTTGCAGGCGGCGCGTTATGGTCAATGGAAAATCCACGTAGCGAGATACAACATACCGCCGTATAACGCGGCCATGAGTCAAAGAAAAAACCTGCCGTTGAATCCGCCTGAACTTTATAATTTAGAGACTGACCCGGACGAGAGCTATGATCTCGCGATTGACCACCCTGAAGTGATTAAAGATTTGAAACAGAGAATCGCTCAATTGATGAAGACTTTCCCGGAAGCGGTGCAGCAAGCCTATGCCCAATAAGAAGCCGGGGATTATCTGAATTAAATCACCTCAACGCATTTCATCTCTTGTTCTGCTCAGTCTGTTCGCGGACAATGCGAATGCCTTCCCATGCAGGCAACTTGTCTTCTGCACGTGCTATAACGATTTTCAATCCCCAATAACGCTTTAGTATGTTCTGTTTTTTAATATCTAAACTCTTTGAGTAGATTCGCAGCCAACGTCGCCAACGCGGGTACTTATAATTTAAATCGAAATTTTGATAAGTGTTTTTCAGCGAATCAGCAATATATCGTCGCTTCGCTTGTATTGCGCTCAACTCTGTTTTGGCATTAGCGACAGCAAGCGCATTACTCAAATGTATGAACAGCGAGGGCATACCTGAGTCTGAGCCAGACAGTATATCTTCAGCCAGCCGTTGTGCTTCTGTAAGGTCGTTGCGATGCATTGCCGCAATGATGCTCTTGATGCCATGAATCTGGTTGGGACTCAGACCTCGGTCGAGGTCGCGGGCACGGTCGAGGTCGCGGGCGCGGTCTAGGGCGCGGTCGCGGGCACGGTCGAGGTCGCGGGCGCGGTTGAGGTTGAGGTCTAGGTCGAGGACGAGGTCTAGGTCAAGGACGAGGTCTAGGGCGCGGTCGAGGTCGAGGACGAGGGCGCGGTCGAGGGCGCGGGCGAGGTCGAAGGCGAGGGCGAGGTCTAGGTCACGGGCGCGATTTTGGCTAACCCTGAGAATGAGCAAAATAGACAGAGTACGGGCAAAGGCTGACGCAAGAGCCTGATTGCGGGTGCGGTCAAGTTCGATAATGCGAATATCGAAGTGGGTCAACTCGCTCAATAAAGGCAGCGGGAGATTAGACAGGTTGTTAAGCTGTTTTTTGATGACCTCCTGATCTGTTTTTCCTAATCCCATCAGGCTGAAGTTTTCTCTATCACTGCACCATGTCGCTAAAGCTGTCGTCGTTCCCGAATAGTTGTTTGCTTCATCAGGTTGTGGCAGTCGGTATTTTGCGCTGCCGCCTTGACGCTTAGTTAGCCAGTCGCAAAAAGCAATCGCAGCCTTGGCTTGCATACCGCTCACAGGTTCGCGAGCCTGACCACTGATGAAACTGGAATCTGCCCAGTGAACAGGCTGATAATGCTTACCTGATTCGCGCATGTCGTCCAAAAAAAGCTGGTATTCGGCGCAGGTTACAAACTCAAGGTCTATCTCGCGCTGGTCGTCTATGCGTTGCAGTGATTTTAATCGACGAGACAATCGCACCTCCGCAGCAAGGCGACGATGAGCCGGATCAGCAGATTCGAGTCCAGCAATTACGCATTCATTCACAGCTTGACCTACATCCAGGTCGAGTTCGCGCGCTTCCTCAAGGCATTCAGCCGCTAGTGTTAGCGCCGGGACAGTGCCGACTTCAAGGCAGGCTTTTATTATAGGTGTAGCGTCACCTTGCGCTGCGTATAATCGCAATGTTTCATGCCACCAGCTATCGCTTACCATCTTGCTCCAATCATGCGAAGCTTCTTTCTGCTGTAACCAGTGAGAGGCCGTCAGGTATTCCTGAAATGTCAGATGAGCCAGACTCCAGTGGCCTGCCTCACGCTCAAGCAACAAGCCGCTGCTGGCTTGCAAGTCGCTCAGAAAACTATCAACCGGTTTTCCCGTAAGTCCTACGCGCTTGAGCGGCGTTTTAATAATCGCCATAGCCTCATCCGTTTTAATGTCGCGGAGTTTGCGCTCTATCATGTTTGCGGCTAGAGGCCGCAGTACGCCGAGTTTCTGTGCGGCGCTTAATGGATCGCTCACTCCTTTTGCCTCACGCCACCGGCCTAATAGCACTTCGCAAATCTCCGCATAAAGCTCCACGCGACTCTTAGGCAGAGCGCCGTGATAGCGATGCACCATTGCTATCATCGTAAGCAGTAACGGATTGACCGTTAACTCGCTCAACGCAGGTGACCCGCGTAGTTTCTGCATCAGATCAGTAGCATCGTTAGTCGCTCTGCGTCGCACGCCAGCATCCAGCTTGTTGCCGGAGCTTTTAATCTCATTCGCCAGATACCAGTTCTCGATAAATCTTCGCACTTGCTCCGCGTTGAAGGGCTGGACTTCTAACACGTGCGCTCGCTGCAACGGCGCATCGCGATACCCTTGAGGCCGAGCGGTCAGAATAAAGCGACAGTATGGGTAGAGCATGATCTGCTTGTCTACCCAATCAGAGACGGATTTGCGTCGTTCCGCTTCCGCTACTTCGTCAAGCCCATCGAGGAGCACGATACACTTTCCATGTTTTAACTGCCTGCGAAACCATTCAGGCGATAGCCCGAGATTCGGATACCTTTCGCTGAAATAATCTTGCACCAGCTCGCTTAATGTTAACGTTGAGTCTTGCGTGATAGCCGCAGCGTGATTGCGGAGGAACAGCAACACTGGCAGGTGAGCGCGGTTCTTGTAGCGACGCTGGCGATTCGCAGCCAGCGTCAGCGCCACGTGTTGCAGCAACGTAGTCTTACCACAACCGGGCGGGCCGATGACGGCCAATCCCATCGCTTCGCTGCGCGCCCTTTGTGCGGAGCGCAGGAAATCCCAGATTGAGTGATTATCCGCAAATCCCTTCGGCGCTATCGGATTACTATTGAGCCTCTGAGGATTGCTTGAGGGCGCGATCTTTAAATCAACGAATACATGTTCAAGTTCAAGCGTGAATGTGTTGATTAATCCAAGCCCGCGCACATTGAATATTCCGTGATCTGAGATAATCTGATCTTTGTAACGGCGGCGAAAGCCCGGCGCAAAACCTTTAACGGCTGCCAGTACCCAATCAGCCGTTCGTTTCACTGCTTCATCTTCAACTCTACCCCAAACTTTTTTGCCGAAAGCCAGTATCAGCACGCAGACTTCATAAAGCACGCAGATGAGCGCGGAGGCTATAGGATGTTCCTCAACATATGTTTGCCATTTAAGTAGTCCACCGGCCAGAGGAATTTGCATTGCGATTGCGATGAGAAGCTTCCGAAGCGCGTCACTCATATCATTCCTTATTTCATCTCGTTATCGCTTGTAGGCCGAATGTTGCGGGGAAGAGGAGTATATATCACAAAAGGTAGGGATAAAGTAAGCCGACTATCAAGATTTCAAACATTATAATCACATTGCTCTTGATTCATCATAAACTAATATCGGCTAACGACAGGTTAGAAAAACGAAAAATCGTTGACCAGAAGATATGAGCCAGCATAGAGTTTTCTGGATTTAATTGGCGCAAAACAGTATTGTCAGTCGTTACAGGTGAAAGGCTTCTATGAAGATTCTACAGGTTTGCTCGGCAAGCGAGATGGGCGGCGGAGAAGTTCACGTCGCAGACCTCGTGCGCGGGCTTTCCGATAGAGGCCACGCCGTATATCTCGCCGTGCGACCCAACAGCCCCTTACGCGGCCCTCTGTCGGGCGTGATCGCATCGTGGCACGAGATGCCGCTCAGGAACTCTCTCGACCTTCAATCGGCGCGAGCCATCGCAGACTTAATCAACCAGCACAACATTGACATCGTTCACGCACACGTGGGACGCGATTATCTAGTCGCTGCGCTTGCTTGTCGCAACGCGCGGCGCGCAGAGCTTATCCTGACTCGCCATCATTACTTGCCTCTGAAGCGAAACGCGCTTTACAGGTGGATGCTCAACGACGTGGCGGCTTGTATAGCCGTGAGCGACAGCGTGCGCGAATCGATCATCGAACGCGTTGGACTTCCACCCGAACGCGTTCACACGATACCGAACTGGATTGACTCGGATCGGTTTCAGCAAATTGACAGGGATGCTGCGCGAGGGCTGTTCCGTTTGCAAGGCAGTCTAGTCGTGGCGTGCATAGGCCAGATAACCAAAGAGAAAGGGCAGGAAGAGTTCGTCAGGGCTGCAAGCCGCGTAGGTCAGCGACGGCCTGATGTAGAGTTCATTATAGTTGGCGAAGAACATAACGACGGAAAACCGTTTACCAATCAACTCATGAAACTCGCAGGCTCGCTTGGGCTCGGCGACCGAATAAAATTTATGGGACATGTTCGCCACATCCCCGAACTGCTTGCGGCAGTTGATGTCGTCGTCGTGCCGTCGTGGGACGAAGGTTTCTCGCTTGTGACGATAGAAGCTCTGGCCGCGCGTCGCGCTGTGCTGGCATCGAATGTCGGAGGCATCACAGGCATCCTCAAAGACAATGTAACAGGATTGCTATTTCCTCCACGCGACTTGAATGCGCTCACTGACAAGCTGCTTTATTTTGTATCCGACGCTCCGCTCAGAGAGCGACTGGCTGCTCAGGGGCAGCGCGATGTTTACGTCCGCTTCGGGCGCGAGCAAATCATTGATCAAATCGAATCGCTTTATTTAAACGTGCTTGAAGAACACTGTAGATAGATAAACCGTGCAATGCTATAAGAGCGTGATTTGAAATGCGGCAGCGATTTGATACCAGCCCGCGTAGCGGGCGACAGCATAAAGCCCACATCTGAGGATGTGGGTTAACAATAAGCCCAAAGCATTAAGCCCGCGCAGCGGGCGACAGAGTATCAGTTAATGATGTCTGTCGCCCGCTGCGCGGGCTTGTGTAGAGTCTATCGCCCGCATACCCATATCTGGCGATATGGGCTATGGTCTGACACCCGCTTCGCGGGTTGCATTCCCGTATTTCAAAACCCGCTCTAACATCTATTTCATTG
>DATEKX010000640.1:0-6284 GCA_035277165.1 Blastocatellia bacterium
GCGACCTGCCTGCGCCAGCGCCGCCGCCGTCATCTCTTTTGTAGTCGTCTTTCCCATGCTTCCGGTTATCGCTACTTCTTGACCGCGCCAGTTGCGAATCGCAGCCGTGGCGAGCGATTGAAGCGCAACGAGCGTGTCCGGTACTCGGATCAGATTGATGTCGTCAATTTGCGCCGCCGTCTCGTTTGATAAACCAAAGTCGCGAGAGACAACAGCGGCAATCGCTCCTCGTTCGAGCGCGCCCTGGACGAACCTGTGGCCGTCGTAATTTTCACCGCGAATCGCAAAGAACATCTCGCCCGCGCGAACTGTGCGCGAGTCAATCGAGTAGCCGATTGGACTCTGTTCGCTCGAATCGGTTGAGCCGAGTGTTGAACCGAGTATGTTTGCGATTTCGCCTAGCTTCATTACTTTCTTTCGGCAAGCGCTTCGCGCGCCACTTCCTTGTCGTCAAAATGAATCGTGCGGTCGCCGATGATCTGATAAGTCTCGTGACCTTTGCCCGCGATCAAAACTACGTCGCCCGCTCGCGCCTCGCCTATTGCGCGAAAGATCGCTTCGCGGCGGTCAGGCAGCTTCACATAAGGCCGACCGTTTTTTTTTAAGCCGACTTCAATCTCTTCGATAATCGCTACGGGGTCTTCCGTGCGCGGATTGTCCGAAGTGACGATTGCGACATCGCTCATTGATGCGGCAATCTCGCCCATCGGCGCTCGCTTCGTCCGGTCGCGGTCGCCGCCGCAGCCGAAGACCGTGATCACACGGCCATCGCTTCCGGCCACTTCTCGCGCCGTCAATAAAACATTCTTGAGCGCGTCATCCGTGTGCGCGTAATCAACGATCACTGTGAAAGACGGCTGATGCGAATTGTCTGCTGTTACTTGCTCGAACCGGCCTGCGACCGTCAAGCAGTCGCGAATGCCGCGCGCTATTGTTTCCAAATCGGCTCCCAGAGCCAATCCTGCGGCTATCGCGCCAAGCGTGTTGTAAACATGGAAACGGCCAACAAGCGGCGAAACTATCGCGACATCGCCCGGAGGCGTGCTGGCTGTGTAGGCAAGTCCGCGAGGCGACAGGTCAAACTCGTCTGTTCTTACATCCGCATCTTTGCTGAAGCCATAAGTGATCACGCGGCCTTTTGCCGTACTTAAAAGCCTGCGCCCATATTCGTCATCAATGTTGATAACAGAATTGGCAGGCGCAGAATCCAGACTGCCATCGAAGAGTTTTGCTTTCGCCGCGAAATAAGCATCCATCGTCTTATGATAATCAAGATGATCGCGCGTCAGGTTGGTGAAGCAGGCAACGGCGAATTGCAAAGCGTCTGCGCGATGAAGCTCGATTGCATGCGACGACACTTCCATCGCTGCCGAGCGACAACCTGCGGCGACTGCCTGCGCAAGCATTCGTTGAATGTCTGCTGCTTCGGGCGTCGTGTGATGCGCAGTCGCAGACGCGCTTCCGATTCGGTGTTGAATAGTTCCGAACATCGCGGACGTTCCTTCGCTTGCGCGAATTACTGAATCAATCAAATGGGCCGAAGTCGTTTTGCCGTTCGTGCCTGTGATTCCGACAAGCTTCAGCTTTCGAGATGGATGCCCGTGCACGGCTGCCGCTGCACGGGCAAGGGCATCGCGCGCAGCGGCTACTTGAATCCATGCGACATCTGAGTTCGGCGCGTAGTCGTCATTGAAGCCACGCTCGGAGATGACGGCTACTGCGCCCCGCTCGACGGCCTGCCCGATGAATTTGTGCGCGTCTGTCTTTTCACCGCGAATCGCGACAAAGATTGTTCCAGGCGCGCAAGCGCGCGAATCGTGAGTGACATCGCGCGCTTCTCGGTCTAGCCGCCCCGTCGCGGCTATGGCGTTTATCTCCTTTGCTAAAACGTCGAGCTTCAATTCTTTCTTGCTACCATCCTTTTTGAAGGACTACTGCTGCGCTGAGGCTTCTTAGTCGCAGTCGTTTGTTTGCTCTCTTTTTTGTTTTCTTTCTTGTTTGCTTTCTTTTTCGCGACCTCCGGCTTGGGCGGTTTTTCAATCGGTTTTTTGAGTTTCGCCTCTGGCTTTACTTCTTTTGTAGTTTCTTTCTCCGGCTGAATCTCCTTCGCGACTTCCTTGTGAACAAGCTTTGAAAGTCTGACATGGCAAATCGCATTTTGCGCGACGAGCGCGCCCGGTGAAGGATTTTGCATGGCGACAACCCCTTCGCCGCTGGGTTTGATTTGCAAACCTCGTGTAGCGCATAAAGCGACTGCCTCGCGTATGCTCAACCCCTTCAGGTCGGGCATAACGACGCTGCCGTTGCGCTTAGATGCATCATCTTCCTTTTGAGAGTCCTCGGCGACATCGAGCGCAGGCGGCTCGTCCGCGCGAGCTGCGAGGCTGTTTTCGTTAATCAAATCGGTAATGTTGTAAACCTGCGAATCACTTGCGATCAGCGATTGCGGGTCGCCTTCGGGTTGAACGCCCAGTGTGCGGAGCGCGTCAGCCACCACGCGCGCAAAGATCGGGGCAGCAACATCGCCGCCGTGATGCGCGCCCACAGGCTCGTCTATCGAAACTATGCAGGCAACCTCGGGGTTATCAACGGGCGCAAACCCTGCGAATGATGCGATGTATTTGGTCTGCGAATACCGTTTCGTCTTCTCGTCGACTTTCTGCGCAGTGCCGGTCTTGCCCGCTGCGCGATAGCCGCCCATTTGCGCGGCCTTGCCCGTTCCCTGCATGACTACGCCTTCGAGCATCTTCCTTATAGTAGTTGCCGTGTGATCGCTCACAACCTGGCGTCTTTCGTCCTGATGTTGTTCGAGCACGTCACCCGAAGAAGACGTGATGCGGCTGATGACGTGCGGCTTTACATACTCGCCACCGTTGGCAATGCAAGCGTAAGCTGCGACGGCCTGCACTGCGGTCACGCCTACTTCATGGCCCATCGGGATTGAACCTATGGTCGTCGGAGCCCATTCGCTGGCAGGCCGGAACAGCCCGCGCGCCTCTGCCGGAAGCTCTATGCCTGTGCGACGACCAAAACCGAATTGCTCGATGTAGCGCGCGAATCTTTCATTGCCCAGCCGCATTCCAAGTTTGATGGCCGCGACGTTGGACGATTTCGCAAGAGCCTGCGCCGCAGTCAACACGCCGTAAGGGTGATCGTGAACAACGCGGTCGCCTATGCGAATCTCTCCGCCGCCGCAATCAATCTTGCTTTCGGGAGTGATTAGATTTTCTTCGAGCGCGGCTGAATAAGTGACCATCTTGAATATCGAACCGGGCTCGAACGAAGTCTCGACCGCGCGATTGCGCCGCTGGATTTCGGTCGAATCTGAAACGTTGTTCGGGTCGAACGTCGGATAGTTCGCCAGCGCCAATATCTCGCCCGTCGAGGGTTTGACGATGACGATGGTTCCTGCGCGCGCGTTGTGTTTGTGAATGGCCTCTACAAGCGCTTGTTCCACCTGTCGCTGAATGGTTGAATCAATCGTCAGCGTGACGTTCGCGCCGGGTATGGATTCTTCAATCGAGTGATCGTAGGATTTCTTGAGCGCGTCAACATCGAGCAGCAGCCGCCCGCCCTGCCCGCGAATCAGCTTATCGTATACTTGTTCCAGCCCGCCTTGCCCGCGATCTTCCATATCAACGAAACCGATCACATGCGCAGCCGTCTGCCCTGTGACGTAATGTCGCTTCATCTCGTTGATGAATCGAAGCCCCGGCAATTTGAGCGCTTCGACCTGCGGAATCTCCTTTTCAGAAAGCTTGCGCTTAACGGCCACAAGCACCTGAGACGACGTGAGCCGTTTGTAAAGCGCGTCACGGTCTACGTCAAGAAGGCGCGCGAGTTTGTCCGCCGTGCCGTCGGGGTCTGTGATTTCAGCCGGAGAGGCGTAGAGCGATTTCGCCTCGACCGAGCGCGCAAGCTCGTTGCCGTTTCTGTCATAGACTATTCCGCGCACGGGGGAGAGTCCTATTTCAGCTTGCTGTTGGCGTTCGGCTCGCGCGCGAAGCCATGTGTGGTCGCTGACCTGGAGTTTGATGAGCTTGTATCCAATCGCCAGCACCCACACCACGAGCAAAGCCTGAATTATGAGTATGCGTTTATCCGTTGCTTGATTTGCGTTTCCCATAGCTTTAAATGGTGGTTTGTGGCTTCTGGCTTCTGATTTCCAGTTTTCGGTTAACCATCAGTGTGTGCTAAATAACAACCGGAAACTGGAAACCACAAGCCGGAAACTACAGACCTACCTCCTCGCTTTCGGTTTCGCCTCAGCTTTAGGTTTCGCATCGACGTTGCAAGGTCGGCGGATGTTGCTTGCGTTGCTGTGGGGTTGCTCAAGCCCTATCTTGCGCGCACGCTTTTCGATTTCGATGAGGGAGGACGCTCGCGCATAGTCGAGTTCCAACTGTCGTCGTTTCTCTTCAAGCTGAAATGCTTGTCGTCGGAGTTCTTCGCTCTGATATCCCATTGATATGGCTTCAAAATGTTCGCGTGCGCTGATTACGAAGCCGCATGAAAGCAGCGCCCCGGCAACCGTGAAAATTGCCAGCCAGACAAACACGCGCCCGCTCACAGGTCGCGCGACCTGCGAATTATGTATCTGTTTATCAAGGTAAAACCGGTTAGTCATAAACTTCGCCTCAAAAGTTGATTCGGGATTTAAGCTCCCTGCTTGTTCTCAAATCTTCACTCGTCAAAGTGAAGCTCAAAAACAATCAAGAAACTGCCTGCGTACCCGATTGCTTTGGGGCTGGAAAAGTATTCGCTCGTCGTCATCGCTCGCTAGAGTCTCTCGCAAACTCTCAACATCGCGCTGCGAGAGCGGGGATTGCGTTCAATTTCCGCTTGAGCCGGACGCACAGGCTTGCGCGTAATCACTTTCACGCGATTCTGCGCGCCGCAAATAGAGCAAACAATCTCGTCCGATTCACGTCTCTTTTTCATTTCGCTACTCGCACCTGCATGCCAGTACGAAGACGGCCTGCTCGCTTTTATTTCATCAGGGCAAATGCAACGGCCTGATTCCCGCTGAAAACCGCGCTTGACGATTCGGTCTTCCAGCGAGTGAAACGATATGATTAAAAGTCGCGCGCCCGAATCCAGGTGAGGGATGGTTTCGGGGATGAATTTTTCAAGAGCGCTGAGTTCCTGGTTGACTGCAATTCGCAAAGCTTGAAACGTGCGCGTCGCGGGATGTATGCGCCAGCGCCCCGGAACTCTGAGCGCGCGAACGACCGTATCTGCAAGCTGCTTGGTTGTCGTTATGAGAGCGCTCTCGCGCTTGCGAACTATCGCACGCGCAACACGGCGTGCTCCTCGCTCTTCTCCGTATTCAAAGATCAGATCGGCCAGTTCACGCTCCTGGAGGTGATTGACCAGATCGGCTGCGGTCTCGCCGGTCGTCGCGTCCATTCGCATATCGAGCGGAGCTTCCTGTGCGAAGCTGAAACCTCGCTCGCCCCGATCTAATTGCAGCGACGATACTCCCAGGTCGGCCAGCACGCCTCGGACTTTATCCGTGCCCAGTTGTCGGAGCACGTCAGCCACGTTTTCAAAATTGGCGTGCACGGCCTGAAAGCGATTTTCAAAGATGCTTAGTCGTTCTTCGGCTAGCCGAAGCGCGTCAAGGTCGCGGTCTATGCCTATGACCTTAGTGTCGGGTGAGGCGTTTAGTATGGCCTCCGAATGGCCGCCCAGTCCCAATGTAGAATCAACGAAGATGCCGCCCAGATGGGGCTGGAGCCAGTCAATGACTTCATTGAGCAAAACCGGCTCGTGAGCCTGACCCTCTCTTGTGCCTTCCATTTCTTTGCCATCTGCGCCCGGTTCTTCAATTGATATTCCCACAAGATCCGCACCGCAACTAGACTCCAAGCTGTGCAAGGCTCGCCGCGTCATCTGCCGTGTAAGGTTCGGCGTCCATTCGGGCCGTGAATTTGTCCAGTTCCCATACTTCGAGGTACTGCAAATATCCGAGCACTGCTACGTCTCCGACCAGTTCTGCTTTTGAGCGCAACAGCGGATGAACCAGTATTCGCCCCTGCGCGTCCATATCGGCCAGTTGCCCGTAGTAGTTTGTCCGGTCGAGGAATTTCCTCACGGCTGCGTCCATCGTCCCTCTGGATTGAAGCTTTTCCTCTATCGCCAGCCACTCCCGCATAGGGTAGAGGCGGGCACATTCCCCGGTCAGGCTCGTCACGTAAAACTCCGCTCCGTAATTTTCATCTATATAGCGACGATAGGCGGCAGGGAGCTTTATTCGTCCCTTTTCGTCCATTCTTACTGTA
>DATEKX010000641.1:0-3674 GCA_035277165.1 Blastocatellia bacterium
TATTGTCACAGGCAAATACTATCGCTTCTCGCAGATTTCTTTTGACCGCGACGGCAATCGTCAGGAAAAAATTTTCGACAACACTTCGACTCTGCCTGAATCCGTTTACATCGGAACAAACGCCGCGAACAATCTGACGCGCGTTTATCAATTCATCATCTCGCCCGAAACACTCAGTCAATATGAATTCAATTACATCGGGCGAGAAAAAATTGATGAGTTGAACACGTATGTCTTCGACGTGAAGCCAAAGATTAAACTGCCCGACCCCGAAAAAAGCAACGACCGATTCCTTAAAGGCCGCGTCTGGATTGACGATCAGGATTTGTGCGTAGTAAAAGTAGCGGGCGAGGCGTTGCCGGAACAAAGCGCGCATCGAACTCCTCGGTTTGAAACTTACTTCCAGAATTATGATAAGTACTGGTTCCCTGCTTACGCCTCCGCAGACGACACAGTGCGAATGGGAAAGTATTCCACTCGCGTCATCGTGAAGGTGCGATTTACAAGCTACAAGAAGGTGAACACGAACGGATGACCGCCCCCGCTACCGATTTCAACCCGCTTCAATCAACAACAGTCCGATTCACCTGCGCAAGCATCGTCTTTGTCATTGCAATCATTTTATACGCGCGCACGCTTGCGCCTACGGTCACGCTTGTTGACAGCGGCGAATTGATCGTGGCGGCGCGAACGCTCGGCGTAGCGCACCCGCCCGGCTTCCCTCTTTATGTTTTGCTCTCACATCTTGCCACGCTGCTGCCAATCGGCAACATTGCCGCGCGAGTGAACTTCGCATCAGCGTTGTTTGCGGCGATGGCCGCCGCTGGTTTAACGCTCGTCGTCGCAGAGGCGATGCTCACATCAACTCAACTCGCTCTGCGAAAAGAGAAATCGAAGAAGAAAGACGCGCGCGGCAAGAGATCGAAAAAGCCCGCTCAATCAATCAAAGACTCGGATGAAGCGGAAGCAAGCACCAGCCTTCGATGGATAGCGGCGCTGGCTCCGTGTCTGGTTTCCGGGTTGTTGTTTGCCTTCTCGCGCACGCTCTGGGCATACGCGACGATAGCCGAAGTCTATACGCTGAACACGCTGCTTATAGTCGTTATCGTTTTCCTGATGTTCCGCTGGCGGCGCGAGAGTATCGAAGACGGATTGCAAGATGGAAAAACAAAGCCGCGCAATGCGTTCGATAAACATGACAGGTGGTTAAACCTGGCGGCTCTCGCATTCGGCCTTGCGATGGGCGTTCACCACGTAAGCGTCGCCGTGCTGCTGCCTGCATTCGCCGTGCTCGTTTACATGACCGAAGGCTTCGGCTTCTTCACAAGCAGGCGATTGCTCAAAGCCGCGCTTTTTGCATTCGCAGGCTTGAGCATTTACCTGTACCTTCCCATTGCCGCATCGAGGTCGCCCATCATGAACTGGGGCGACCCGCGAACGTTTGATCAGTTCTGGTGGCATGTGACTGGCAGGCAGTATCAGGTATTCCTCTCGCCATCGCTCAAAACAATGTTGGGCCAGTTCGGCACATTCTTTACGCTTGTGGCGCGCGAGTTCAATCCCGTGTGGCTGCCTGTCGGGCTTGCGCTCGCGCTTGCAGGATTCGTCGCATTGTTCAAGCGAGACAGGACTGTGTTTTTGTTTCTAGGGCTCGTAATCATCGGCGACCTTGCCTATGCTTTGAACTACGAAATAGCCGAAGATAAAGACGCTTATTATCTGCCGATATTCACGGCGATGCTGGTAGCAGCAGGTTTCGGCGCAGCGTGGTTGATTCGCGGCAGTCGGCTCATTCGACTGCCTGAAAAGATTACCGTTGCTATCCTGGTAACAGCTATTGCCGTTGCTCCGGTTGTCGCGCTCGCGAGTAATATTTCCTATAACAATCGCAGTCGGTATTATATCGCTCAAGATTATGTCGAAAATATTATGTCAACAATCGAACCGGGAGGAATGTTGCTGACATCCGACTGGCAAGTCTATTCGCCTCTGCTATACACGCGCGAGATAGAGCATCGCCGCAAGGACGTGATTACGATTGATATAAATCAGCTCCGCCGCTCGTGGTATTTCGATTATCTGAATCAAACTTATCCTCAAATGATGGAAGCATCGCGCGACAAGGTCGAAGCTTTTCTCGCAGACCTCAAGCATTGGGAGCACGACCCGGAAATTTACGACCGCGACATCACGCTCAATCAACGAATCAACACAGGCTTCTATGACATGATTCTGGCTTTCGTGACGAATCACGCTGGCTCCGCGCCCGTTTACACCACTCTGGACATCGCGGTAAATTTTGAAGGACAAAACAGCGATTTAACAAAGAGCCTTACAAAGTCTTATGATTTCGTCCCGCAAGGTCTGGTCTTTCGGCTTATGAGCAAAGGCGAGCCTCACGCTGCTGTCGAGGCGCAATTGAACATGCGCGGGCTTGCCGACGGCTCGCTCCGATTTGCGGATGACGATGTAGTGAAGCTAAAAGTGCTCCCCGTGTATGTGAGAATGCTTACGGCGGGAGGGCGTTACCTGGCAGATCAAGGTCGGCACGAACAAGCGATTGAAGCTTACAATCAGGCTCTCGCGCTCGACCCTGATTTCAAAAGGGCACAGCAGTTTCTAAATGAAAGCACAAACGCGCTGCGAAAAAGTGAGCCGCGCTCGCAGCCATAAGCTTACTCGAAAGTTGCCCGCGATGACCGTTGCGTGTAGCATAGGATTGATTCGTTACCTGAGAGCATCGAGATGCAAGAGGAAGACTCAAATCATTTGCTGCCGGGCCACGCTTTAAGTTCGGGCGAGATATTCATAGAGATGAAGCGACGGCTCGACGCCGGGATGCGCGCGGCTGCAATGGCGACAGTAGTTAAAACCAATGGCTCGACTCCCCAACAGGTCGGCGCGAAGATGGTCATATTCGACGACGGCTCGTTTATCGGGACTGTCGGCGGCGGCTGTGTTGAAGCCGACATCTGGGCCGAAGCCAAAGAGGTGCTCAAAACCGGAAAGATGGATGTTCATGAATTCAATCTTGCGGATGATTACGAAGACGCAGAAGGAATGGTCTGCGGCGGGACGATGTGGGTGCTGATAGAGCGTTGGTCTTACGAAGATGACGATTAATCCCGTCGCTCGCAAAACATTTTCGATAATCCTCACCTGGAAAATTCATCTTGCTTGCTTAGTCTATGCTAAACTTGCGTTCTATGTCAGAGCAGCGCGTTCTCATTGTTGACGATGAGGAACCTGCGAGGCAGGGCTTGAGCGAAGTCGTGGCGAGTTGGGGCTATCGCACCAGCACAGCCGCCGACGGGCGCGAAGCCCTCGACCGCGTGGACAAGTTTTCGCCTCTAGTCGTAATCACAGACGTGATAATGCCGAACCTCGACGGCTTTAAGCTGCTCTCGCACCTGAAAGAAGATCACCCGGAAATTTCCGTCATATTGCTTACGGGTCAGGGCTCGGTTGACGCGGCTATTCGCTCCGTAAAAGATCAAGGCGCGTTCTACTACTTTGAAAAGCCTATTGATATGCGCAGGCTTCAACTCGTGTTGAGAAAAGCTGCTGAGTACAGCAGCGCGCGGCGCGAGAACGAATTGCTTCGCCGCCAGCTTCGCCAGTACGGCGCATTCGGCGACATGGTCGGCAACTCTGAAGCCATGCGCGAAATTTAC
>DATEKX010000642.1:0-5708 GCA_035277165.1 Blastocatellia bacterium
CATTGTCAATCTGGTGAACATACCGAAGGGCGAAAAGTTTGCAGGCATCGTTCCCGTGCGCGAGTTCGTCGAAGGCCAGTATGTTGTGATGGCTACGCGCAAAGGGACGATCAAAAAAACCGAGCTGTCGGCGTTCGCAAACATTCGCAATAACGGAATCATCGCGATGGGCATTGACGACGACGACGAATTGATCGCCGCAGAGATAACCGATGGCAAGAAGAAAATCTTTCTTGCTACGCACGAAGGCATGGCTATCTGCTTCGACGAATCGGGCGTGCGCTCGATGGGTCGGCCTGCCGCAGGTGTGAACGGCATCAAGCTGAGCAAAGGCGATTACGTCATCAGCGTCGCCGCAGTCCCGGACGATATAGAGATGCTTTCGATCTCTGAAAACGGCTTCGGCAAACGAACGAAGCTTGAAGAGTATCGCTTCCAATCGCGCGCGGGCAGAGGCGTAATCAACATGAAGACGAGCGACCGCAACGGGCTGGTCGTTGCCGTTCTGCCTGTGAATGATGAAAGCCAGGTGCTCATCATTACCAGTCAAGGCAAGCTCATACGTGTTGATGCGAAAGGCATTCGCGTATCGGGCCGGTCTACGCAGGGCGTGAAGCTGATAGACACATCGGACGGAGATAAGGTTTCGTCAGCTTCATTGATCGAACGACAACAGGAAGTGATCGACCTGCCTGCGGTTTAACAATGAATAAAAGGGTGACAAGGGGGAGAGGGAAAAAGAGGGAAAGCGCTTCCCTCTTTCCCTCTTTCCCGTTTCCCTTTTCTCCTCTTTTGCTTCTTATCGTCTTGCTGTTTGCATTTGCCGTTTCGTGCAAGCGCACCACCGAACACACACTTCAACAGGCTTTGGACGCATGGGATTCCGGCGATTATAAACTTGCGGCTGAAGAGTACGAGCAGTACATAGAGCGCAATCCGTCGGGCGAGCAGTCGCTTGATGCGCGATTCAAACTGGCTAATATCTACTACTTCAACCTGCGCCGATACGAACAAGCTCGCGGGCATTATGCTACGCTTCTTTATCAAGACTCATCGAACCCAAATGCTCATGCAGCGCGCGAGCGATTAGCCGAAGTGCTCGGCGAGCTTGGTCGCTCGTATGAAGCGATAGCCGAGTACGAGAATCTGAGTCCGCGAGATACAACCGAACGCCGCCGCATACGTTTGCGCATTGCAGACCTTTACTTCGATCAGAAAAATTACAGCCAGGCGCTTACCGAGTACGATAAGGTGATTGAATCGGCTGAGTACGATGAGATGTCTGAGCAGGCATATTTGCGCGAAGCTTCTATCTACAATTCGCGCAGCCAGTATCAGCTATCGCTTGTGGCCTATCAGAAGCTGGCTTCCGAAAGCAGCGACCCGGAAGTGCAAATGCGAGCGACTTATGGTCTGGTGGATTGCTATGCGGGATTGTACCAGTTTGACGAAGCGATAAAGACTTTGCGCTCAATCAAAGACGAGCGCGAGCGTGAGCACATCGCGCAGCGCATAACGGAATTGGAAACTCAAAAGCGCGAAGCGGCGCAGGCAAAAAGCGGATTGCAGAGGTAAGCCTGTATTCAACCCGCGAAGCGGGTGTCAGATTGTAGCCCACATCCTCGGATGTGGGTATACAGGTGAATAATATACACAAGCCCGCGAAGCGGGCGACAGAATCTCCGATTCCCGGCATTGCTGTCGCCCGCTACGCGGGCTTGTGGCGTGGAGGCTGACGATTCTACCCAGAGCTAGAGGCTCTGGGCTTTATGCTGCCGCCTGCGCACGCAGGCTGAGGTTGAAGCTCAGCCTCATTTCAAAACCTGATCTCATATTTGAAATCTCAAATTCCGAATAACTAACCTCTAGCCTCTAACCTCTGACATCTGTTATTGCTTCTTCGTTTTCGACCCACACTTCACCATCCACGAAATATTCCTTCTTCCAGATGGGCACGATCTTTTTCAAACGATCAATTGCGTAATGGCAGGCTTCAAATGCTACGCGGCGATGAGCAGAAGTCACAACAATGACGACGCTCGATTCGCTGATCTCGATTCGACCGAGCCGATGAATGATTCCTACGCGGTTGATGGGCCATTTCTCATGTATCTCGCTTGAAATCTGTGCCATCGTCTTCAACGCCATTTCCGTGTAGCCTTCGTATTCGAGGTAAAGCGTGCGGCGGCCTTTAGTGTTATTGCGCGTGACTCCATCAAAGATGACCACCGCGCCCGATTCGCCTGTGAGCAGACGCGCGCGAAGACCGGCAATGTCTATAGGCTCGCGCGTGATCTCGAATATGTCTTGAGCCTCGCCGCCGCTAACAGGAGGCAGTATCGCCAACCTGTCATGGTCGGCCACCGGATCAGCGAGCGAAGCATATTCTTCGTTGACGGCAAAGAGCAAACTGCGCTCCATCTGAGCAAGTCGTGGGTGTTCGGACTTGAGAATTGCAAACACGCTTTCGACCGTTGCGGGCGCGGCCACTTCGACATCAAGACTCGACGCGCCAACAAACTCGCGCGCCTGCCCGAATAACAGTGCGGTTATTTTTATACTGTTTGTGTCTGACATACGAAAAACAAATTACTGGCCACTGACCACTGTTACCTCTACATCTTCAATGCGAGAGCTTCCAATCTTGAAAGCGCGCAGGTCAATCTGCGGCTCAAGCGATATGATAAAGTAGACGGCTTCGGGGTAGAAGGCCATCTCTACGTCGGCTGCCGAGGGGTAAGCAGGCGAGCGCGGATGAGAATGATAGATTCCCAATAGCGATTGATTCGTTTCGCGTATGCGACGCATCGCCGCGAACAAATCTTCCGGCGTTGCGAAGTAGCGCGTTTCAGGTCTGTCAGCGCCGTTCGGCAAGGGGTGAAGATCAGTAATCAAACTGTCTTTGCCGCTCAACAAGCCGCAGCATTCCGAGGGCCGCGCCCTTAAGGCGTGCTCCTCGATTGCCAGTCTCACCTGATCCGTTATGCGAATAAATCGGCTGCTCACCCGATAGAAGCTCCGTTGCGATAGTTCTTGCTCAAATGCAGAGCCAATTGTACCATGAGCGCAATACTTGCGAGAGCGACGCCGCATATCGAAAAAACAAGTACATCGAAAGGGCGAGCAATTGTGGAAAGAAAGGATGACGGAGTTCGTCAACATCGAAAAGCTTCAAGCTTCAACATTGCGAATATGAAGGACAAGCACTGGCGCTATTTGTCTTACGCTTTATTCCTGATCGTTTTAATTTTCATACTCGCCACGTTTCTCGATTATGGTCTCACGGCAGACGAAGAAGTTCAGCGCATCTATGGCGACCACATTCTCTCGTGGTACTCTTCCTTCTTTCGTGATCGCTCGGCTCTAGGTTACTTAAATCTTCATCTGTACGGCGGCTTCTTCGAGGTCGTTGCGCAACTGGCTGCGCGAATAGTTCCATTGGGAGTTTACGAGACTCGCCATCTCGTCAACGCTCTTTTTGGATTGCTTGCGATTGTCGCAGCTTACAAACTGGGGACATACGTTTCAAATCCGATAGGTGGTTTTTTCTCGGCTCTTTTCCTGACGCTCACGCCCGTTTTTTACGGCCACATATTCAACAACTCCAAAGACGTTCCGTTTCTAACGCTCTTCCTGATCTCCTTTTACTATATCCTTCGCAGCTACGATGCGCTGCCGCGCTTGCCAAAGAGTCTCATCATCAGGATCGGAATAAGCATAGGATTGACGATGGGCATTCGCGTAGGCGGTATATTGCTTTTCGGGTTCATTGTGATTTTGTGGGCTTGCCGGTTGATCGTTCAGCGGCGCTTGAATCCCATAAGCCTTTCTGAAAGCGTGCTCAAAACCGTTTTGCGACAGAGCCTGTCGTTGGCATTCATTGTGCTGATCGCGTGGGCTGTGATGTTGGTATTCTGGCCCTGGGCGCAGGCGAAACCTTTAATCAATCCGTTCAAGGCGATGTCTGAAACAGCGCACTTCGAGACTGGCATCACGGTTCTGTATGACGGCGACCGTATCGAGGCAACCGATCTTCCGCGCGATTACCTGCCGACATGGTTTGCGATCTCGCTGCCCGAATTTTATTTCGTATCATTGCTAATAGGAGCGTTTTTCGCTTATTGGTTCATTCGCGGATTTAAAAATGACGAAGCGCATTTTGAACGGCTCATCAAAACAGGGCTGCTAATTTTCGCATTCTGCTTTCCGCCGTTGACGGCCATCATACTGCGCTCAACTTTATATAATGGACTGCGCCATTTCCTGTTCATAATTCCAATGCTTGCTGTGTTGGCCGGAATATCTTTTGCTGCGTTGCTCGCATCCAATGCGAATAATTATGCAAGGGCAACCGTAGCATCGTTGATTTTACTATCGGCGGGTTCGACGATCTTTGACATGGCCCGACTGCACCCGTACCAACCGATATATTTCAACAGGCTCATTGCGGGCGGGTTGAAGAATGCTGCTCAACGCTACGATACGGATTACTGGGGAATGACATACAGAGAAGGGGCCGAGTGGGTCATCAATAATTATCGCCCGCAGACTGAGGAAAAGATTCGCGTAGCCAGTTGCTCGACTCCGTTCATAGCACGCTACTACTTCGACCAGTCAGAAGAAGCCAAACAGAGATTCGATTATGTCGCTCAAAACGAAAACCCGCGTATATTTATTGCCACGACCAAATGCCAAAGAAAGAAACGCGGCAATATCATTCACACCGTAGAGCGACAGGGGGCCTTGCTGCTTTATGTGATGGAACTGGAAGAACCGGAATGATCTACGCTCTTCGAGCCTCGCTTCATGCGCCGTGTGATAAACGGCAATAAAAGAAAGCAGAGGAGGCTTGCGGCAGAAATAAGCTTGCCTGCTCGGCGCGGCCATGTGTCTTCAAAACTCAACGTCAAACGATGTTCTCCAGGCTCGACATTCAATGCTATATTGCCTTCCTCGCTCGGCCATATCTCGACAGGCTTATCGTCGAGGCGAGCGACCCAGCCGGGAAAATACAACGGGCGCAATCTCAACAGCGCGTGCGAGCCTGCGCTGACATCGTAACTTTGCTCTATACCTTTATCATCTATCGCTCGAACAACCGCGTCGCCTTCGTCAACTATAGCCGGAGTTTCTGCAAATTTTTTGTTAAACTCTCCGTCCCACCAGATTTGCTGATATTCGGGGACTTCTCTGTTATCGAGTTTTTTTTGAAGCTCGTCCTCGTCCAGCGTCATCCGCACTACTGCGAGCGCGCTGACTGTAAGATTAAAGGCTATTACAAGAGTGAACGCGACGGCGTAGATAGTTCGCCGTTTTGCATTGCTTACCACGAGCGAAACGGCTGCGGCTGTCAAGACAGTTGCGCCAACCGAGTAGATCAACAGCCATCGAAATGGAAACTGCAAAAACGAAAAGCCCGGAATGGTGCGCCAGAGCGGCGCTGTCACTCGCACCGTCATCAAAAGACTGAGCGCAGTTACAACCAGCAAAGCACGCCACAGTTTTGTGCGCGGGTCAGCTTGCCCGCCAGCCCGTAATTTTCCCCCTAGCAGCACGACGCTGGCT
Source organism: Blastocatellia bacterium (assembly GCA_035277165.1). GTDB lineage: Bacteria > Acidobacteriota > Blastocatellia > UBA7656 > UBA7656 > DATEKX01. The sequence goes on from DATEKX010000642.1 coordinate 5,566, forward strand.
GCCAGCAACAGCAAGAGTCCAAAAGCTGCCAGTTCAGCTTGTAATGGATAATCGTTTTCTCCCGAAGGAACGCCGATTGTTTTGAGAGCAGAACCAAGATTCTCGAAAAGAAAATATTTTTTGTAGTCATGCCTGAGAACTCT
>DATEKX010000643.1:0-2326 GCA_035277165.1 Blastocatellia bacterium
GCGCCCAGTCGCTTCGCATAAGCGCGCGCGCGTTCGACGCCTCCCGCATCGGGCGCAACGACTGTGAGCTTAGGCAGCTTCATCTCCTGAAAATAGCCGACCAGCACGGGCGCTGCGAACAAGTGATCAGCCGGTATATCAAAGAACCCTTGAATCTGACCCGCGTGCAGATCAAACAACAGCACTCGGTCTGCGCCAGCTTCCGTTATCAAATTGGCGACCAGCTTCGACGAGATCGGCACTCTTGGCCGGTCTTTGCGATCTTTGCGCGCATAGCCGTAGTAGGGAATCACCGCTGTGACGCGCTTGGCCGACGAGCGCCGAAACGCATCGAGCATGATCAACAACTCCATGATATTCGTATCAACGGGCGGGCACGTGGGTTGAACCAGAAAACAGTCCTCGCCGCGCACGTTCTCAAGTATCTGGAAGTTGAACTCGCCGTCCGAGAACCGGCTGGTGTTGGCCTTGCCGTGCTCCATCCCCAGGTGCTGGCAGATCTCTTCAGCGAGCGCCCTGTTCGCATTTCCTGAAAAGACCTTTATGTTCACACTGCCTCCACAAAAGAAAATGATGAACTATGAGCGATGAATGATGAATCGCAGTACGCCATTCTTTCATTCATCGTTCACCGTTCATAATTCATCGTTTGATTGGCTGGGGAGGGAGGATTCGAACCTCCGAATGTCGGCTCCAAAGGCCGATGCCTTACCGCTTGGCGACTCCCCATCGCTTGATTGAAACTTTTAGTTTATTGCGCCCGCGATTTTCCCGTTGCTCGTTACAAGTGTCATGCTCGATATTAATCGAATATAGTATTCCAATATTGCTGACGATTTATTGCGCGCACTTTTTCCGACCAGTAGCCTGCCGCGCGCATTTCAAATTGCGCTCGCTCGCTCATCTGTGAATTGTCAAAGACCGCAAACAGGGTTGCCCCGCTGCCACTCATTAAAGCGTGCCGTGCGCCAAGGCTCAACAGCCTTCGTTTGACTTCCGCAATTTCAGGGTGAGCGGCTGAAACGGTCTCTTCCAGATCGTTGCTTGCCGCAAGCGGTAGCTCACGGATGGCTTTCGCGGCTAATAAAGTAAAGGGTATGATACGGGCGGCGTCTTTTGTTGTCAACCGCGAAAGCCTGCCATAAGCTACCGCTGTCGAGACGGCGAAACCGGGATTAACGAGCAAAATGTCTTCGCATTCCGTCTCTTCGATTCCGTAGACCTCTTCGCCCCGCCCGACGCCCAGCGCCGTGCCGCCAATCAGAAAAAACGGCACGTCCGACCCTAAGCGCGCAGCCAGCGCGATCATCTCGCGTTCCGCCAATTCGACGCGCCACAACCGGGCGAGCCCCAAAAGCGTCGCTGCCGCATTCGATGACCCTCCGCCGAGGCCCGCAGCAACCGGAATGCGCTTTTCGATCTCTATGCGCGCGCCTCGTTTTACATTCGCCGCATCGCGCAGCAAGACGGCTGCCTTGTGCGCGAGATTGGTTTCATCCGCAGGCACACGCTCGTCATCGCATACGATTTCGATAGCATCGGTTGTTTGACTGATTCGCAAACGGTCGTGAAGAGAAACTGTCTGGTAGATCGTGCGAAGCTCGTGATAGCCGTCTTCGCGCTTGAACAACACGTCAAGCGTCCAATTGATCTTGGCGTAGGATTTTACTTCGAGCATAGAAATCAATTAAGAATTAGGAATTAAAAATTAAGAATTGGAGATAGCAAAGCGTCATCGTCGAATTCATAATCCTTGATTCTTAATTTTTAATTCCTAATTCTTAATTGCTCCCCTATTGCGTAAGAAATATCTCTGTAAAGTAGACCGTTCCATCGGCGCTGATCCAGACGCCTATTGCAGTATGTCGCCAATCGGGATCGAGAAGGTTGCGGCGGTGGCCGGGACTGTCCATCCAGCCACGCAAGCTTATGGCTACAGGGTTGATGTAGCCGTTCGACAAAGCGAGGTTTTCGCCGACCATTCGCCACTTGATGTTTGCTTCGTTAACGCGCTCTCGCACGCTTCGGCCTTCAGGGTCACTGTGAGAGAAGAATTTTTCTTCGGCCATGCGGCGGCTGTAACTGCGCGCCACATGCAACAAATTTTCAGAAAATGTGAGCGGCACTAGCCTGTGCGATTGTCGCAGGCGATTTACTTCGTTCAAACATTGCACTTCAAGCGACTCGATCTCTTGAAGCTTTTCCTCATCAAGCGACGGCCTCAATAAATCATCGTCAGTTATAATGCCCGTGTCGCGGACACCGTTGTCGCGGATGCCATTGTCGCGCGCGCCATTAATGCGTTTGCCGCGCTCGTTTTTGGCAG
>DATEKX010000644.1:0-3407 GCA_035277165.1 Blastocatellia bacterium
GCCCGCTCTGGAATCCTTCGAGCATTTTCTATTTATATTAAGTGAAGCCGCTGATAATCAGCGGAAACCCATAGCTCCTTTTCTGAGATTTCACGACTGCTCTTCGGCCCCCGTCGAGCAGTCGTTTGTTTTTTATATTCCCGCCTCGCCCTTCTATCATGGAACAAACGATCGCTTGACCCGGTATGTGTTTCTGAATAATATATCGCTATGCAATATAAAAAATCTCACATACTGGATCGCGAATTGAAAAAAGGGAGCGCCGAATTATTGATCCTCTCACTGGTCGAAGCCCGGCCTCGGCACGGTTACGAAATCAGCAAATTGATAGAAACTCGTTCAGAAGGCGCGCTTCGTTTCAACGTCGCTTCGCTTTACCCGCTGCTTTACCGGCTGGAGAAGCGCGGCTGGATTCAAGGTCGATGGGTGGAAAAGGCGGGACAGCGGCGGCGGCGCTATTACAAGCTAACGCCCGAAGGCAAGAAAGTGCTGGCTGCGCAGCGCAGCGGATGGCAATCATTTGTCGAAGCCATCAATCGCATTACGGGAACTGAACATGCCTGAATGGAAACTGGAAATCAGAAAACGACTGGCGAGCTTGAAGCTTGCGCCTGCGCGTGAAACCGAAATCGTCGAAGAACTGGCCGGACATCTGGAAGACCGCTACACAGAGTTGATTGCTGGCGGCGCGACGGATGAGAAAGCTTATCGCACTGCGATTGCAGAGTTGAGCGAAAGCGATTTGCTAACCGGGGGACTGCGCCGTGTTGAGCGACCGGTCAATTATGAACCTGTTGTTTTGGGAGCAGGGAGGAAAAGCGTGATGGGAGATTTATTGCAAGACGTGCGCTATGGCTTGCGCCTGCTGCGCAAGAAACCCGGTTTCACATTGATCGCGGTGCTGACGCTTGCGCTCGGCATCGGCGCAAACACGGCCATCTTCAGCGCGATCAATACGTTGTTGCTGCGCCCTCTTCCTGTAGAAGAGATTGACCGCCTTGTCTTCAGCTACGCTATGCGCGAAGGCTTTGATCCGTTCGGAGCTTCGCTTATGGAATATGCGGCATTCCGCGACCGAGGCCAGTCTTTTGCTAATGTCGGATTGGCAACGTCGCGCTCTTTCAACCTGATTGAGCGAGGCGAGCCGGAGCGCATACAAAGCGCGGAAGTCGTCGCTGATTATATAAACACTCTGGGCATCAAACCTATTGTGGGTCGCAGCTTCACTGCCGAAGAAGATCAGGCAGGCGGGCCGTCAGTGGCGCTCATCGGCTACGGTTTATGGCAGCGACGATTCGGCGGCGATACGAACATCGTTGGTCAATCGTTCAATCTCGAAGGCCGCAACTACACGATCATCGGTGTCATGCCGCCGGGGTTCGATCTACCTGCGGCTGCGGAAATATGGGTTCCGCTGCAAGTCAACATTGACAGCTTACCGTTAGCGCAACTCGCTGTAGGCAATTCGGAAATTGTGGCGCGTCTCAAGCCCGGCGTTAGCCTGGAACAAGCAGATGCGGAAGTGAAAGGCATTGCCCGTCAGTTAGAGCAGGAGCATTCGCAACTCAGGCGCGGTTGGAGCAACCAGTTAGTCTGGTTACGCCAGCAACTACTGGGCGATTTATCGGGCCGCATTCAAAAGGCGCTTTATGCATTGGTAGCAGCAGTCGGTTTTTTGTTATTGATCTGCTGCGCCAACGTAGCCAATCTGTTGCTTGCGCGCGGCGTGGCCCGCGAGCGTGAGCTGGCAATCCGCAGGGCATTGGGCGCATCCGGCGGGCGACTGGCTCGCCAGCTTCTTACAGAGAGCATGATGCTGGGCTTGCTAGGCGGATTGATCGGATTGCTGCTGGCTTACTGGATGACTCCGCTCTTAGGTTCGTTGAGTCCGATTGAGAGACGCTCTTTTTCTGCCTTTCTTCATGATTTTCATATTGACGCGCAGGCGCTCGGCTTCGCCTTGATCATTTCGTTGCTGACGGGATTAATCTTCGGTTTGATTCCCGCTATGAAGGCGGCTGGCTCCGGCGAGTTGATGCGAGTTATCAAGCAAGGAGATCATCGCTCAGGGCAAGCGGCGGGTGGCCGTCGCTGGCTGAATGCGTTGGTCATCAGTGAGATGGCTGTTGCCGTAACGCTTCTTGCAGGCGGCGCGTTGATGGTGCAAAGCTTTCAGCGGCTTCAACGAATCGAACCGGGATTTCGTACAGACAATCTGCTGTCCATGCAGATCGTGCTATCACCTGCCAAATATCGAGAGCATCAACAGCGCATCGCCTTCATAGAGCAAACGCTTGAGCGAGTCAAAAACCTGCCCGGAGTTATTTCTGCCGGAACAACGACAAACATTCCGCTCAGCCATGCCTCTTTCGATGCGGTCTTCACTGTTGAAGGCCGCCCGCCTGTTAACCCGGCTGACATACCGATAACGGCTCATCGTCTGGTCAGCCCTGATTATCTGAAGACATTAGGAGTCACGTTGATAAGCGGTCGCCTGCTTGATGAAAGAGACCGCGCCGAAAGTCTTCCCGTCGTCGTGATCAGCGAGGAACTGGCGCGTCAGGCATGGCCGGGAGAAGACCCGCTTGGCAAACGAATCAAACGCGGCAGACCAGAGCAGACCGACCGACCGTGGATGACAGTGATCGGACTGGTCAAAGATGTCAAAGAAGACCTGTTCAATTTCAGAATCGCGCGACCAGTGTGGTATGTGCCTTATGCGCAAATAGACAACAGTCTGCCTTTGAATCTGGTCATCCAGACTACAGGTAATCCTGCAAGCCTGACGGCTGCAATTCGCGACGCAATTCGGTCTGTTGACCCGAGTCAGCCGATTTCCAATGTGACGACGATTGCAGATCATCTCGCGGGTGTTCTGATTACGGAACGTTTCAGCGCAATCTTGATGGGGCTGTTGTCGGTTTTAGGACTTGTGCTGGCTGCGCTCGGACTCTACGGCGTGATGGCTTATTCGGTCAGCGAGCGAACGGGAGAGATCGGTTTGCGCATGGCATTGGGCGCTCGCCCGCGAGATATCTTCAAACTGGTAATCGGGCGCGGCGTTATGTTGGTCGTCGTTGGCTTGAGCTTCGGATTGATAGGCGCGCTTGTTTTGACCCGGTTCCTGTCGGGCGCGCTCTACGAAGTGAGCCCGAAAGACCCCGCGACTTTTGCTGCTATCTCGCTGCTGTTAGGGGCAGTGGCGCTCGCCGCCTGTTATTTTCCTGCACGGCGAGCGTCAAAAGTAGACCCGATGATTGCTCTCAGGAACGAGTGAACTGTCAATGCGCAAGGAGAAGCCATGCCTGATTGGAAGCAGGAGATCAAAGAGCGATTAGCAAGTTTGAAGCTCGCGCCTGCGCGCGAAGCTGAAATCATCGAGGAGTTGGAACAGCATCTCGATGATC
>DATEKX010000645.1:0-9954 GCA_035277165.1 Blastocatellia bacterium
GAAAGTGTTCCTGGGGTTATGCTTTTGAAGCACTTTGGTGATAGCAGCGGTGAGCGTGGTTTTGCCGTGGTCAATGTGGCCGATGGTGCCTACGTTCACGTGCGGCTTACTTCGATCAAATTTCTCCTTCGCCATATCTCTCCTATATTGAGCCTGCGGCTACAAATGAATCTAACTACTCCGTTATTTGTTAATGCCTTATGGAGCCGCCGATGGGGATTGAACCCATGACCTCATCCTTACCAAGGATGCGCTCTACCACTGAGCTACGGCGGCCTGTAAACTTGGAGCGGGAGACGGGACTCGAACCCGCAACAGCTAGCTTGGAAGGCTAGTACTCTACCATTGAGTTACTCCCGCCCTATGAACTTTCAAATCCCAAATTTGGGATTTGAAATGGTGCTGGGGGTAGGATTCGAACCTACGTAGAGCCTAAGCCCGCCGGGTTTACAGCCCGGTGCCATTAGCCACTCGACCACCCCAGCATTCTGCAACTGAGAGTTTGATCGAAGAGATCAAGCCTCGTCGCGTTTCAAATATCTGTGGAGCCGGTGAAGGGACTTGAACCCCCGACCCTCTGATTACAAATCAGATGCTCTACCAGCTGAGCTACACCGGCTCATAGGAAAGAAATTCCCCATCTCCGCAAAGGGACAATATTATTCAAACGGCGACGGGATTGCAAGTGCTATTGAATATTCTATATTCGCGCCGCTTATGTTGGCTAGTGTGATGCGGCTTTGTTATGATTGACGCACTATGCGAGGATTCGCCTTCGCTGTCGTGCGACGGCTGCTGATAATCATTCCGGTGTTGTGGGCAGTCGTCACGCTTGTCTTTCTGCTCATTCACATAGTTCCAGGCGACCCTGCGCAGACGCTCGTCGGCGAAAATGCTACTCAGGAACAATATCAGGCCGCTCGCACTGAGCTAGGTTTGGACAAGCCGCTGCTCACGCAATACGCGGACTACTGGCGAGGACTTGTGCGCGGCGATTGGGGTACAAATCCCGTCACACATCAGCCCGTGCTCGGTCGCATAACGTCGCGTTACCCTGCGACGATCAAGCTCGCCTTCGCTTCATTGTTCTTAGCAACGCTCGTTTCGATTCCGCTCGGAGTAACTGCGGCAACGCACAGAGGCAGTTTATTAGACAGCGCTTCAACGCTCGTCGCGCTTTTAGGCATCTCGCTTCCGAGCTTTGCGCTCGGCCCTTTGCTCGTTTTGATATTCTCAGTGCAGCTTGGCATCACGCCTGTTTCAGGCGCAGGAGGAATTGAAAATATCATTCTTCCTGCCGTGACGCTTGGCGCAGGACTATCGGCAATACTGACACGCATAGTGCGTTCGAGCGTGCTCGAAGAACTTGGCGAAGATTACGTGCGGACGGCGCGAGCCAAAGGCTTGCCCGAAAGAACAGTCATCTATAAACACGTTTTGAAAAATGGGTTGATACCTGTCGTCACAGTGCTCGGCCTTCAGTTCGGCGTCTTGCTTGCGGGCGCGATAATCACCGAGCGAGTCTTTTCGTGGCCCGGCGTGGGCAGTTTGTTGGTTGACAGCATCAGCGAGCGAGATTACAAACTGACGCAAGGTTGTATTCTGGTCATTGCGGCGACTTACGTGATGGTCAACACGGTAACTGACCTTGCATATCGCTTTCTCGATCCTCGAATAAAAGTGGATTGATGTTCGGCTTGGTCAAACTATGAATACTGTGACGAAATTCGGATTTGTGGTCGCGGGCATATTGGTGCTGATGGTATTCCTGTCGCCTCTGCTTGCCTCATGGGACAAAGTGCAGAGCCAGGATCTTGTTGCGCGACTCGACCCTCCTGATCGTCATCACCTTATGGGCCGCGATCAACTTGGCCGCGATTTGATGGCGCGCATTATCCACGGCACACGAATCTCGATGCTCGTAGGACTTTCCGTTGTCACCATATCATCAATCGTCGGCATTGTGATCGGGGCCTTCGCCGGATACAAAGGCGGATGGATTGATCGCATAGTTTCAGGTTTTCTCTTCAACGTTTTTCTCTCGTTCCCCGGCATATTGCTGGCAATAGCTATGGTGGCGTTTCTCGGCCCGAGTCTGAAGAACCTGATCATCGCGCTTTCTGTTATCGGCTGGGTTGGGTATGCGCGACTCATGCGAGCGCAGGTTCTGAAGGTGCGCGAATACGATTTTGTCACGGCCACTCGCGCGCTCGGAGCAAGCGACCTGCGAATACTGGCGAAACACATTTTGCCGAATTCGATTCAGCCGTTGATAGTGCAAGCGTCGCTCGGAATGGCGGGCGCTATACTCGCCGAAGCGGGCATGAGTTTTCTCGGGCTGGGCGTGCCAGAACCGATCCCGTCGTGGGGCAAGATGATTGATGACTCGCGCGAGTTCTGGTTTACGGCTCCGCACCTGTTCATCTTTCCCGGCTTGATGATTGCGTTGGCAGTGCTGGCATTCAACTTCATCGGCGACGGGCTTCGCGAAAGACTCGACCCGCGACAACAGCAGCGATAATTAACCGAACGCTTCTTTATTCACCACGTAAGGCATCCTTGATGGGTTGCCATCGTAACGGCCTTCGAGCACATCGATGACAGCTTGCACGGCGCGGCCTGCCATGCCGATTTCAGGGTCGGGCGAAAGGCGCGTCTCGCGCGTTCCTGAAGCAAAGTGATGAAACATGCGCAGCCTGTCTTTCAATCTCGGATCACGCAAAGGACTATTAACAGGCAACGGTTCTTTTTCAAAAACGTCGAGCGCTGCGCCAGCGATCTTCTCATTGATTAAAGCTTCATAAAGCGCGTGCTCATCCACCACAGGCCCGCGCGATGTGTTTATCAGGTAAGCAGTCGGCTTCATTCGATTGAACGCAGCTTCGTTCATCAGATGATATGTGCCCTTCCCTTTTTCGCTCGGCATTACGAGCGGCACATGCAAACTCACATAATCGCTTCGCGCTATCGCTTCATCGAAAGTGACGAAGCTGATTCGGTGACGGCGGCGCGAGAACCCTGCTTCGTATCTGAGTTGCATTTCGCGGTCAGCAAACCAGAGGAATTTTTCATCACGCGATGCTGCATTCGATAGCAGCACATCCATGTCCAGACCGATGCATTTCCGGGCGAACGCTTTGCCGATGCGTCCCGCGCCGATTACCGCGACTGTTTTCCCTGTGACTTCATCGCTTAAAAAAGGTTGATAAGGATGCCACGGCCCCCACTGATTTGCTTCAACAAGTTTTTCCGAACTACAGAGCTTGCGCGAAACAGCGCCCATCATAAACAGGGCGAATTCGGCAGTCGCTTCCGTCAACACATCAGCAGTATTGGTGAACGGAATGCGATACTGATTAGCCGCTGCGCGATCTATGTTGTCAACGCCGACGGCCACCTGCGCCACTACGCGCAAATGGTCACGGCCCGCTGCAAAAACTTCTTCGTCAATCTGATCGCGCAGAGTCGTGATGAGCGCGTCAATTCCGCTTCGCACTTTTTCAATGATGAGCGACTTCGGCGGCGGCTCAATGCCGGAATAGACTTCGACCTCGAATTCGCGCTCGCGCAGGCGGTCGAGCGCCGCATTGCCAATATCTGCCGTCACAAAAATTTTCACGCCTGCCAGTATACAGATTTTTATCGGCGCGTTAACACCCCAATAGCAAGGCTTGTTTTTTCCACACTCAGTCAATAGACTACCCGGCTGTGACGATAGAACGCATTCAGCAGATGGCCCGCGAAAGCATCGAAGCCAAGAGCGCATTTTTCGACTCGCACTCCGACGCTGTTGCGCGCGCTGCGGAACTCCTGATCGAAACGATCAAGTCGGACGGCAAAGTCTTGATCTTCGGCAACGGAGGCTCTGCTGCCGACGCTCAACACATCGCGGCAGAGCTTGTGAACAGGCTCAATTACGACCGCCCGCCGATTGCCGCGATTGCTCTTACGACAGACACTTCGATTCTCACTTCGGTCGGAAACGATTCGACGTTCGATGATCTGTTCGAGCGGCAGTTGCGCGCGCTCGGACGCAGCGGCGACATAGCGATTGCCATTTCTACGAGCGGCAATTCGCCAAACGTTCTGCGCGCGGTTTCTGCTGCGCGCTCGCTCGATATTAAGACCATAGGGCTCGCGGGGCGCAACGGCGGCCAGCTTGCTTCTATGGTTGATGTGGCGCTCATTGTTGAAACACAGTCCACGCAGCGCATCCAGGAAACGCACATAACGATAGGCCACATACTGTGCGAGTTGATCGAAGACGCGCTCTTCGCAAAAGAGAGGTAGGTCAAAGATGTCGCGCTACAAATTCGAGCCGCTAGACCTCTCAGCCGTAGCGACCTACCCGCTCGCCTCGCGACCGAGCAAGGTGACCGCAGAAGATTTCGCGCAACCCGTTGCGGAATCCGCTTCGATGAAAGATTTTCTGTCGAGCCTTCCCGACATACTCGCGGTCAAAGACCTGCGCGCGCTCGCCCGATTAATCAGAGAAGCGAAACACAATGCGCGCGCCATCATCGTCGGGTTTGGCGGCCATGTCATCAAGACAGGGCTTGCTCCCATCCTGATCGATTTGATGAATCGCGGACACGCGACGGCGTTTGCGATGAACCGCTCCGCGATGATTCACGATTTCGAGATCGCGCTTGTCGGCGCAACCTCCGAAGACGTTGACGCGACTTTAGGCTCAGGCAATTTCGGCATGGCAGAAGAGACTGGCCGTCTGGTTAACGAAGCGATCAAAGCCGGAGCAGGCGACCAGATAGGAATGGGTGAAGCCATCGGTCGCTTGCTTCATTCGATGCAGCCCGCGCACGCCGACAGATCGTTGCTCTATGCCGCATACAAAGCGAATGTGCCTGTCACTGTTCACGTCGCCATAGGAACGGACATCGTAGACATTCATCCAAACGCCGACGGCGCAAGCACGGGGCAAACGACTTACAGAGACTTTCAACTTCTCTGCTCGATTGTGCGCGAACTTGACGGCGGAGGAGTTTACTTAAATTTAGGCTCTGCCGTAGTGCTGCCTGAAGTCTTTTTGAAGACAGTAACAGTTGTTCGCAATCTTGGATTCAGGCTTGAAGATTTTTCTACGGCGAACTTCGATTTCATTCAGCACTATCGCCCGTTGACAAACGTCGTGCGGCGACCCGTAGCAGGCAGCGGGCGCGGATTTTCGTTCACGGGTCATCACGAGATAATGATTCCATTGTTAGCCGCTTCGATACTGGCTGATTAGATTTATCATGCAGTTCCTTCTGGAAAAGAATCAAAAGCTCACCTTGTTCGAGCAAGCGCGCGAGCAGTTGCTTACGGCTCTGCATTTGGGAAAGCTGTGCGCGGGCGACCGGCTGCCGAGCGTCAGGCAAATATCTCAGCGAAACGGAATAAATCTAAAGACGGCCTTCTCGATCTATCAGCGATTGAAAGAAGAAGGCTACATAGAATTGCGCACAGGATCGGGCGCTTACATTGCTGACGTAGACAAATCCAATATGGATCAGGATTACTGTTTATCAATTTATCAATTGATAAAATCGAATCTGGCAGCAGCCAATCATCTCAAGCTTGATCCGCGCCAGTATCACGAGATGGTTCGGATATTCGTCGAAAAGCCGCGACTGGCCGAAGCCTGTATCACTGTGGTCGAGTGCAACGAAGAACAGGTCAACCTCTTCACGCACGAAATATCGAGCCGGTTGAATGTGCAAGTCTCGTCCATCCTGCTCGATCAACTTGAACGCCCCGACCGGCGCGCGGTTCGGCTGCTTGCGCAGACCGATTATTTCGCCACAACCGATTATCATTTCAAGCAGGTCAGAGAGCTTGTGGCAACGTACAAAAAAAAGATTCTTCAGCTTCGAGTCACGCCGACTTTTTTATCAGAGCTTGTTGCGGCAGCGCGCCGGGGTCGCGTCGTCATGGTGGTAACGAACACAAGTTTCTTCCTGCCCTTTCGCCATAATCTGGTAGGGCTGGGAATAGCTCCTGCCATACTCGACCGCATCACTCCCGTTGATGGGGCGAATCTGGCGCGGGTGCGCGCCGAATTTGCTCAGGCGCGTTTCATTTATATATCCCCGATATGCGATCAACGGATTCGCAATCTCATCCCCTCGCGAGCGCAAGAACTTAAACTCGACGATATGTTGTCCGCAGAATCCATCGAAGCCATCGAAGCAGCGCTTCTGTTTCATAATCAGCGTACAATCGAAAAATAATCATTCCTTCTGGAACAGTTTCGTCATCCTGACAGATTGTTCCATTTGCATGGAACAATCTCTCTGTTATTCTTGGCCCGCAAGAGAAGACAACAGTAACAGGGATAACACTCCCTGCATCAGGCTAAGTAAGTAGTGACAGTTCGGGGAGTTTTTGAAGCTGCAATAGCGACAACGGATGGATGTGGGCGCTAACGCGAAACCACCCCGAACCTCTCTCTACTTACTTAGCCATATTAAAATCGTGCCCGAGCCGGAGAATGCCTATGTTATACACAAGGCGCTTGCACGGCCAGGGCAGCAATTCAGGCCCTAAGTCCGCCTTATCTGGAATTGAAATCACGGCGCGAGTAAAAGGCGCAAAATCTCTATCGGCTATTTGCCGACAATCAACCCCTCACAAAAAAATATTTGACGTTGACAGAAAGTTAATCCGACTGCGGCTCTTCAATTCACCGGAAAGGAGACATCATGATACAGAGGAGGCACAGCCATAAGCGCATCACGGCGTTGGCAATATTCGCGTTGTTAATATCCAACTTCAACGCGTTCGCACAATCCACGGCGACGATTCAAGGTGAGGTTATGGATGAATCGGGCGCTGTAGTCGCTAAAGCCAAACTCGTTGCGCGTAATACAGCTACCGGCACCGAGCGAACGACTGAGACTGACAGCGCGGGCAATTATCTGATTGCATCTTTGCCCGTCGGGACTTATCGCCTGGAGATTCAGGCTCAAGGATTTCAGTCTGTCGTGGTCAATGATCTGGTTTTGGAAGTCGGCAAAACCATATCTCAGAATTTCCAGCTCAAAGTCGGCGGCGTCGCACAGGAGGTAAGCATCACAGCCGACGCAGGGCTAATTGAAACGACTACGAGCACCGTTGGCACCGTGATAAATCGAAAGACTGTACAAGAGATTCCGCTCAACGGGCGACACTTTGTCGATCTCGGATTGCTGATACCGGGGTCTGTCACGCCGCCGCAAAACGGGTTCCTGACGGCCCCGCTTCGCGGGCAAGGCTCGTTCGCCTTCAACACTGCGGGCAATCGCGAAGATACAGTGAATTTCATGATCAACGGCATCAACCTCAATGACATGGTTCAGAACCAGATAACCTTTCAGCCTTCGATCAATACAGTTCAGGAGTTCAAGGTAGACAACTCGACCTTCAGCGCCGAATACGGGCGAAGCTCAGGCGCTATCGCAAACATAGCGACGCGTTCGGGCGCGAACCAGTTTCATGGCGAGGTGTTCGAGTTCCTCAGAAACGATGTGTTCGATGCGCGAAACTTTTTCGACGGGCGCGAACCGCCGCCGTTCAAACGCAATCAATTCGGCGGAGCGCTCGGCGGCCCGATTTTCAAAGACCACACATTCTTCTTTTTCAGCTACGAAGGGCTGCGCCAGCGGCAGGGGCTTACGCTCAACAGCAACACTTTGAGCGCCCAACAGCGAGCAGCCGTGACTGACCCGACCGCGAAGAGATTGATTGAGCTGCTTCCGCTTCCCAACGGCATCGTCAATGGCGGGCCGGGATTCATCGGCTCGGCCACTGCGCCCGTCAACATAGATCAATGGACGATTGACATAACGCATACGCTGTCTGCCAAAGACCGCCTGCACGGCTACTACGCATTCCAGCGCGACGAGCGCGGCGAGCCGAATTTGCAGGGCAACACGCTTCCCGGCTTTGGCGATACGCGGCAGTCGCATCGCCAGATATTTACGTTGAACGAAGTTCACACTTTCGGCGCTCGTCTGGTCAACGAAGCGCGCTTCGGCTTCAATCGCATCTTCATTACTTTTACGCCGAATCTTCTGACCAATCCGGCAGACTTCGGGATCAACAACGGCATCAACGAGCCATTCGGGTTGCCGCAAATATCAATCACCGGATTGACCTTCAATATCGGAGGGCCTGCGGGCTTTCCGCAGGGGCGAGGCGATACGACCTTTGTCGCTTCCGACACGGCAAGCTATCTGATGGGCAATCACTCGCTCAAGTTCGGCGGCGAGTTCCGCCGGTTCCTCAACAACAATTTCAATCGCAACATCGGCTCGTTCAACTTCCCATCGCTTGCCGCCTTCCAGTTGGGGAATGCCAATGCCTTCACTGTCACGATTGGCGATGTCTCTAACAGCATCGCCAACGGAGCGATTGGCTTTTTCGTTCAGGACAATTTCAAGGTGAAGACTAACTTCACGCTCGAACTCGGCTTTCGTTATGACAGGTTCCTGTCGCCGACCGAAAGGTTCGACCGCTTTGTAAACTTCGACCCTGCGACCAGTTCCCTTTTGCGAGTCGGCTCAGGAATTGATGAAGTATACCCCGACGGCAACAACTTCCAGCCGCGCGTAGGGTTTGCGTGGGACCCGTTCAAAGACGGCAAGACCAGCGTGCGCGGCGGCTATGCAGTGCTGGCAGATCATCCTGTAACGAACCTTATCACGGGACTGGCGTCGAATCCGCCGCTGGCAACGCCTCTGACTTTCACAGGCACGATAAGGTTTGATAACGCCGTCAACGTGGCGCGCGCTGCTGGCGTAGCGCCCGCAGCGGTAAACCCGGACTTTCTGAATTCCTATGTCCAGTCATGGAATCTGAACGTGCAGCGTGAGCTCACGCCGAGCCTCGGCGTGATGATCGGTTATTTCGGCTCGAAGGGAACGGATCTGAGAATTTCGCGCAACATAAACCAGCGAACAAACGGCCTTCGGCCTTTCCCGTCAATTTCCACGAGCAGCCCGATACTGCCGGGCACGCCGCTCGACGTTAACATCAACCAGAATGACAGCGGAGCCAATTCCACCTATAACGCGCTGTGGGTCACGGCCAATAAGCGGTTATCGCGCGGGCTACAGTTCAATGCTTCTTATACGTGGTCGAAATCGATTGACTACAACTCGCTCAACTCGCAGGGCACTGTCGTTCAAGACAGCTTCAACATTCGAGGAGACCGTGGGCTGTCGGATTTCGACGCGCGACACCGCTTCGTCATCAGCGCGATTTACGAGCTTCCGTTCCGCGGCAATCGCCTGGTCGAAGGCTGGCAGTTTTCGACCATCACGCAATTGCAAAGCGGCAATCCCATAAACATCCTTTCAGGCAATCCGATTGCAATCCCCGGCACGAGCTTCGGCGCGCTCAACAGTTCTGTCTTCACTGGCCTTGCGACGTTGAGGCCGGATGTGATCGGGCCTATAAAAGTGGTAGGCAAGCCTACGCAGTGGTTCACCAACACAGTCTGCGACCCGCGCAACCCTAGCGGCTGCCCGGCGGGCGCCGCCTTCGCTTTTCCGCTGTCAATCGTAAACGGGGCGGCCCAATTTCACTTTGGCAATCTGGGGCGCAACGTAGTCATCGGGCCTGGGTTCACCAACACAGATTTTTCGGTGTTGAAGAATACGAAGATAACTGAAAGCCTGCGAGTGCAATTCCGCGCCGAAGTATTTGACATCTTCAATCACGCAAACTTCGGCCAGCCGAACAGGATTGCGACAATTGCGCCCGCGGGCGGGGTCTCGAATTTCGGCGTAATAAACAATACGCGATTCCCGACGGGAGACTCAGGTTCATCGCGGCAAATCCAGTTCGCGCTGAAGCTGATGTTCTGAAATCGGTGCGTGTCCTCTAAGGCGGTCCGCGAAGCGCGCTTCGCGGACCGCCTTCTCCTTCGTCGTGGGATTTTCTTAGACGTTTTATAGGCAAGACAGAACAGAAGAA
>DATEKX010000646.1:0-5496 GCA_035277165.1 Blastocatellia bacterium
GCATCGGCCCCGTAATGCCTGCCCGCGCAGGCCGCGGCGGCGGGGCTGGAGCGGGTGGCGGAGCTGGAGCGGGCGGCGCGGCAACGGGCAGTCAGTCTGCTCTGCCGGAGCCTGATTTCACAACCGTTCAGCGGTTAGATAACCCCGTAGCGCCGAACGTCTCGGCGCAGGATGAATTCTTCGAGTTCCTGTTCAGCGGCGCAGATGTGAAGTATGCAGAGTTGAAAGACAAGGCCGCCAAGGGTGAACCGCTTCCTGCGTTCGCTCTCAAAAACGCTCGCATAACTTTCAATATTGATGCCGATTATAAAATCGTTCGCACGCAGTACACGCGCAACGTCATAGGAATAATCGAAGGCACGGACGCGAAGCTCAAAGATACTTACGTAGCATTCGGCGCGCACTACGATCACGTGGGCTACGCCGAAGGCGAAGTCGAAGATGGGCGGCGACTTGGAGCGAGGGGCCGAGTGACCGCAAACACAGTCGAAGATCGAATATGGAATGGCGCAGACGATGACGGCTCCGGGACTGTAGGAATAATGGGCGTGGCAAAAGCGTTCGCGCTGGGGTCAAAGCCTAAACGGTCGCTGTTGTTCGTCTGGCATGCGGGCGAAGAGAGAGGCTTGCTCGGCTCGCGTTATTTCGCTGACTATCCGACTGTGCCGATGGAGAAGATAATCGCGCAGGTCAATATTGACATGATCGGTCGCAATCGCGACAACAAGGCCGAAGAAGCGAACTCGGTCTATCCGGTCGGGTCTGATCGCATCAGCACAGAGTTTCACAACATCACGGTTGAAGCCAATCAGGGGCTTGAAAAACCGCTCAAGCTCGATTATGAAATGAACGACCCGGCTGACCTTGAACAGGTTTATTATCGCAGCGATCACTACAGCTATGCGGCGAAAGGCGTGCCGATAGTATTTTTGACCACAGGTCTGCATGCCGATTATCATGCGAACACGGACAGCGCTGAAAAGATCAACTATGAAAAGTTCACGCGAATAGCTCAGTACGCTTATGAAATCGGGGCGCGCACGGCGAACCTCGACCGCGCTCCGGCCCGCGACAATCTCGGCCCGCGAGTAGGCCGCACGGTCACTGGAAAATTAAAAATTAAAAATTAAAAATTAAGAATTCTTGCAGCGGTAATTCTGAAGTGTCCTTAATTTTAATTTTTAATTTTTAATTCTTCGTCTCATCTGTTTCAATATTTTTGTGGGCCGGAAAGGTTCAATGTATGAGCACAAGCTCGAAACAGAAGCGTGAATCCGACCGCGAAGCCAACCGCGCGCGGCGCATGTCTAAAAAAGATCAAATCATCTCTCTCTACACGTCAGGCATAGGCGAGGTCGAAGACCTTGCGATGATCACAGGCTCGCGGCCAAGCTATGTCGCAAACGTGCTGCAAGAGTCTGGATTGATGACCGGATATTTTGACCTCTACACCACAAGCGCGCATCCGATGAACGTCTATTCAAAGTTCTTTGCAAAAAGGCTTGGGTTCAAAGATGAAGAGACAGCGCGCGAGAGTGTTGACGTAATTGACCGGCTGTATCGCCAGTTTGAATTAGCGACCGACCGCGCAGGGCAACATCACGCGCTCATGATGGCGCTCGTGATGTTCGACCGCGCCCGGTGGACTGGCAAAGGACGCGAGGCGGAAATATTTCGCCACTGGCTGATGGCACGGCTCAATGATGCGGAGATGCGCGAAGATATTGAAGAAGAACAGATGATCGAAAATTGAAGGACAAGCGGGCAATGCTTGCTGCTTATTTCAATTCTGGCACTGAGGGCAGAAGTAAGCCGTGCGGCCTCCGATAGTCTTTCTTTCAATTTCGGAATTGCATGCCTTGCAGTTTGCGCCGCGAGCGCTTCGGGAAACAAGAAAGTAGGATGGGAAATTTTCGTCGCCGCCCGTCTGAATAGCCTTCTTCAACACGCGGCGCGTCTCGCGATGGATACGCTTTAACTCTTCTTCAGTCAAATCGCGGGCGCGGCGGTCGGGCCTCACCTTAGCCTCAAACAGTATCTCGTCGGCATAGATGTTGCCGACGCCTGCGATCTTTTTCTGATCCATCAGGAGCGGCTTGATCTGGCGCGCAGGACTCTCTTCGATGACGCGCTCAAGGTAGGCTAAACTGAACTCTTTGCCGCCCGGCTCCGGCCCCATATCTCGAAGCGCAGGAACCTGCTCAACTGAATCAACGAGCATCACGCGACAAATTTTTCGCGCGCAGGTGAAAGCTAGTCGAGCGCCGCTCTCAAAAATAAACTCGATGCGTGTGTATTCGGGTTTGTCATCTGCCGAGTTGTAAAAAACCAGATCACCGCCCATGCCAAAATGAAGTATCAGCGAACGCGCATTGTCCAAAGCGACGATCAAGTATTTGCCACGCCTGTATGCATCAACAAAAGAACGCTCGGCCAGATTGAGGGCAAACGAACGCGCGCCCGAAGTTTTTATCATGCCGGGAGCCGTGACTATCACGCGTTTGACGCGCTCTCCTAAAGCTGTGCGCCGCAAATATAGCAGCCGATTTTCAACCTCCGGCAGTTCAGGCATAAGTCAATAATTTGCTTTATTCATTGAGGCTGGTTATTCGCGTTGCCTCCATATTGATCGCGCATTATCTGTGAAGCGCGCTCGCGAGAAACTGTAAGGTCAAGAGACATGCGATTATTCATGGCATTAATTTTCACCAGTGATAATAACTCTGCGGCGCTCGAATTTTTTTGAGCCTTGCTCATGACCCAGAAGAGTATCTTCAATTCAGAGGCTTTCTGTTTTGCCCATTCAGGAGTCGGCGCAAATCCCGTGATCGTCAAGCTCACCTTGTCGCCGTTGAGTTCAAACTCAACGGAATTAGAACTCAAGGGCGCGAGCGGCGCGAGCGCGTGCGACTCGCCGATCAGCCATAGTATCTGCAAAGCAAAGTTGTTCTTCTGAGGATCGCTCGACTTCTTAGTAAGCACGATGCTTGATCTCGGCATCGAGCCATCAGGGTCTATTTTGAAACTGGCCATGACCGTAAAATCTTCCAACGCGATGCCGCCCGCTTTGTAGAGAGAATAAATCTTGCCGACCATATCTTTGATTGCGGCTTCGTTGATCTCGCCGTACTTAGTCGAGTTGGTATCGGCATTCTGTTTTTTGGCAGCATCTTCAGCTTCTTTAGCGGCTCTCGCCTGAGCTTCTTTCTCTGCTTTTTCCTGCTCCGCCTTTTTGCGTTCCTCCTCTTCGCGCCTGCGGCGTTCAACCTCTTCGCGGCGCTTGCGTTCACGCTCTTCAATCTCTTCGAGCGACATCACCTTGTCCGTAGCAGATGCTTGCAGCTTTCGCTGGCCTGCGTATAACTGCGCAACGGTTTCAGCATCGAAAGGTCTGTAAGGCCGATTAACAAGTCTGACATCGGTATAGGGCGCAAACATATTGAGTATGGTCAGGTAGATCAAAAATATAATCAGCGCAGCGTGAACCGAACCAGATGCAATCAGTACCGGCATGAATCTGTCACGCGCTTTTACGCGCTCAGTGGTGGGTGAATAGGCATTGACGACGAATGTGCTCATGTGAGCAGCAGGCGGGTAGATGAAACCGACCGCAATCAGGTCACGATAAAATAATCCGGTTATAAAAGACAAAGGATGCGCAGCAGTCGTCCAGAGCGCATTTGCAAATTGTAAAGGCAACCAGTCGCTGATGTGATCAGGTAGAAAAGCAGCGCGCAGATAAGCAAGAGGGCTGCGCGCGAATTCGTGCGCTGCGTCCTTTATCTCGCGCGCGAGCCGAGCGATAAACGTGCTGTCAGGCGCAATCGAAAAAATATCCTGATCGCTTTCCGTATTCAGCCCCCGAATTCCTGTTTGCATAATGCTCTGCTCACCAGCCGGAGTATCCGGTTTTCTATAGCTCAATTGTACATTACGCATCATAGTTTTAAGAAAGTGCAAAAAGTGATTATGACAATCTCATGTTTCTTTCCGGCCCTCAGCACGCCCGGAGCTTTTTACAACCTGTAGATTAGATGCGCGTATTGCAGGAAAGGATGTGAAAGGCAGAAAGCGGTAAAGGTCAACAAATAGATTATGACTATTAAGCTCCGTAGGAGCGACCTGTTTATAGATGACGATAATGCGAAATCAGTTTGTAGCTCCATAGGAGCGACCTATTGATTCAGAGGTCGCTCCTATGGAGCTACAGGAGCAGTGAGCTTGTCATAACGGCCTACCGCTTGCCGCCTTCTGCTTATTCGCTGGAGAACATTTTGAAGAACTCTTCGACCGGGGCGGGTTCGACTGTAGCTGTTTCCAGATTCTCTTCTACGTGTGAACGCTGGCTCATGCCGATAAGCGCGGTCGTCACGCCCGGTGTCGAACGCACGAATTGAATAGCGCGCTGCGCATCCGTTTTTAATCCCTTCAACGATTCCGCGACGAAGGGCGGGAGATTGTGTGTGAGCTTTGCCTGAAATATTGACGCGCTGCACATTACAGTGATGCCGAGACGATGCGCCGCCATCAGCAGAGATAATGGCTCGCCGTCAACCGTCTGATTCCCTTCCGTCAAGGCTTCGGGCATGGCTAGGTTATAGGGCAACTGTATTGCGCGAAAATGATGAGCTTCGCCCGCGACTTCACGCGCGATTTCGACCATCTCGGAAAGCGACAGGTACCCGCGCGAGCCGGGAGCCTGACGATACCCGTTCCAGGTGGCGGTGCCGTAGAACTGTATCCGCCCGTCGTTAGCTGCTTTTTCAAGAAACTCGAACGCAGCGCGGATTCGGTTGTTGAACTCGTCACGCGATACGCTTTCAAGCTGCGTTTCGGGATTGTGAATGTAATAGATGTCAACGCATTCAAGGCCGAGATTATCGAGGCTGCGCGAGAGTTGATTATCGAGATAACCGGGCGACATGCAATGGCTGCCGCCGACTATGTCTTCGGCTCGCGCCGTGCCGTTGTTAATGATGTTTTCCATCACCCAGGCGCGTGCGTCGCGCGGCGGCTCGCCGTCGAACGGGAAGAAGCCGCCTTTGGTGGCAACAATGATCTCGTCTCGCTTCGCCTTGCTGGCATCGAATGATTGCTTGAGCGCTGCGCCAATAACTCGCTCGCTGCGCTGGAAGCGATAGTTGATCGCAGAGTCAATCACGTTCGAGCCGAGTTCGACCGCCCGCCGAATCGCTTCCAGATACAATCGGTCTGTGCGCTCGTCCCAGTGGCCCAGATAAGTGCCAAGCCCGATTGTAGATATACACAGTTCTTGTTGCTGGCGGAAATGTCCTTCAGCCGTAGCTGAACTGAACCGCTCGGCGTAGCGGCGAGTCCCTTCCGGTGTTGCGCGTCCTTGTATGCTCATGAACTTCTCCTTGCTTAACAGGGCCAAACAATTCTATCACGGCGTGTCAGCGGAAACCGCTTTCGTATATTTAAGATAATGATGACAGCGCGGCCATTTTAGAACAGCATAATGTAATTGAGCAAAGG
>DATEKX010000647.1:0-6467 GCA_035277165.1 Blastocatellia bacterium
GACGTTGATTTAGAGCCTGGAAAAGACGAGTCCCTCGATCCTATGCGGCTTTACCTTCGCGAGATGAGTTCTGTCCCATTGCTCACTCGCGAGGACGAAATTCGCATAGCCAAGCGAATCGAACGAGGCAACAAGCGCATATACAAAGCGCTCTCGCGTTCGTTCATCACTATAGAGGAGATCGGGCGGCTTTATGATCAATTGCTGGAAGGCGAGATCAACCCTCAGGACATAATTGATGTCGCGACAGACCCGGAGGCCGAAGAGGCTCTTGAAGAGCAGCGCGAAGAGATTCGCCTGCACGTCATGGCGGAGTTCGAGCAGATAATAAAATCGCACGAGAAGCTTATCAAACTGGGAGCGAAGATAGAGGCCGAGCCGAAGTCTTCCAAGAAGCTCAAGCGGCTTCGTCGCCAGTACGCGCATCAGCTTATCGAGATGTCGAAGCGCGTCCGAAGCTTCACCTTCAGCGCTGAGATGCGCCGCCGCTTTATGGAGATCATTGACGGAGTGGTCAGCGACATCCGAGCGGCTGAATCAGACCTTCATCGTATCGAGCGCGCGCTTGAAAATAAACGACGCAAAGACATTGATGAACTGAAGAAGCAACAGCGCGTGCTTCGCAAATCCGTGCGCGAGATCGAGCACCAGTATTCGGCAACGGCTGTGGACGTCAAACGCACGCAGCAGACCATTATCGCCGCCGAAGCCGAAGTCGAGCAGGCCAAGCGCGAAATGATCGAAGCGAATTTGCGACTGGTCATCTCGATTGCAAAGAACTACATCAATCGCGGATTGCACTTCCTCGACCTGATTCAGGAAGGCAACATCGGATTGATGCGCGCGGTCGAGAAATTCGATTGGCGGCGCGGATACAAGTTTTCAACCTACGCGACGTGGTGGATCAGGCAGGCCGTGACTCGCGCGATTGCAGATCAAGGGCGAACGATCCGCGTGCCTGTTCACATGGTTGAAGTCATTAACAAGATTCTTCGCACACAGCGATTGATGGTGCAGGAACTTGGCCGCGAGCCCACTCACGAAGAGCTTGCTCGCCGCGTTGACATGCCAGCGTGGAAGGTTCGCAAAGCGCTGAAGATCGCGCAGCAACCTATATCGCTTGAAACGCCGATAGGCGACGACGGCGAGACTACGATAGCCAGCTTCATCGAAGACCGTCGCTCGGCCAACCCTGCGGAGACTGCTATAACGAACAACCTCCGAGAGTTGACCGAAGATGTGCTTTCGACGCTGACGCCTCGCGAGAAAGAGATCATCAAGATGCGTTTCGGCCTCGATCAATCGGGCGAAGAACGCACGCTTGAAGAGGTAGGCAAGCACTTTAACGTCACGCGCGAGCGCATACGACAGATCGAAGCCAAAGCCCTTGCGAAGCTTCGTCACCCGTCGCGCTCGCGAAGGCTGCGGGCGTTCCTCGACGGCACGGCAATAGCTTCATAAAACAACGATACACAACTAGAAACTTTTGAGGGCCGATTAGTCGGCCCCTTTTTATTTTGAGCTAGGGTTTTGCACGCCACAGAAATTTAATGACCCATCGGACACTTGCTATAGAGTAAAATGGGAATGTTGGCCGGAATCTTTAACTCCAACCTACCTATCAAACGGACATTATGAACAAACTCTTTGGAGCCGTGGAGCGCCCGTTACTGAGCAGGGATGATGAATACGGGAATGCTTTCCGATATAGAGCTAAAGTCCGCGACCCACAGGGCGCAAGCGTCGGCAGGTGGGCGTGGGATGTCTTCCTAACACGTCATTGAAACGGTTAGCGATGAGACAAAAAAAAGGGAGCCCGAAGACTCCCCAAGTTGAACTTTCCCAATCGAAGAAAGTTAAAAGTTAAAAGATGATCTTGGCTGCAATCTGAACGTTGCGACGCCCGAAGAAATTGGCTGGCACATATCCACCAACCGTGTTCCCGTCAGCGTCCGTCGTAGCTCCTGTATTGATCTCGGCTTCGCCGCCCGAAATAAACAGGTTGGCGTGGTTGAAGACGTTGAATGCTTCGAAACGCAACTGTAGCTTGACGCCTTCGGTTATGCTCAGGTTCTTGAACAACGCCGCGTCAAGGTTCCAGAAGCCGGGGCCTCTGAAAGCATTGCGCTCGGACATATTCGCCGGGAACGGCCCGAAATCCGCCCCAAAGCCGAACTGATCAACAAAGGCTCCGGGATGCAGACCGCTCAGGTCAATAAACTTGTAGCGGTTCGGAGTGTCGGCAACACCTACCGAATTATGACCAACCGAACCATTGAAACTCACAGGCCCATCGAGCGACACGCGCGGGCACATCTGCTGTCCGTTTGTGCAGTCGAACACGGTGAAGGGCAATCCGCTCCGCGCCTGGAATATGCCTGTTGCCTGCCATCCGCCGAGAATGTACTGGGCAACATGGTTGCTGAACTTCGGCGTTGGAA
The DNA here is from genome assembly GCA_035277165.1 of Blastocatellia bacterium. Classification (GTDB taxonomy): domain Bacteria; phylum Acidobacteriota; class Blastocatellia; order UBA7656; family UBA7656; genus DATEKX01. Next base: position 2,442 of record DATEKX010000647.1, read on the forward strand.
TATCCCATGTCCAACTGACTACCAATCTATGTCGAGCATCGAAGTCCGCGAACCCGTAATCGAGATCAGGGTCGAACGGGTCCGTATAACCGAGATTGAAGTTATTGCCCGATTCGCTGAAGGTCGAGCTTAAGTTGTCTTTCGCTCGCGAGTAGGTGTACCTGCTGGTTAAGCGCAAGCCCCAGTTGCGGAAACGGCTGCTTTCGACCGAAGCTATCACAGCGTTATAGTCCGAACGACCATCGCTGCCTCGGAAGTTGATGGCCGATGCGCCGTTGTTGTTGAGGCGAGAGGCGAGCCTCGGAATGCCGCCATAGACGAAGCCGGTTCCGGCGCGATTGATATTTGAAATCGAGTAAAGGCTTCTCCCCGCCGAACCGGAGTACTCGACAGATGCCACGGTCGTTGGGCTCAACTGACGCTCGACTGCGAGGCTCCAGAAATGCGCGTAAGCATTCACGATGTTCGGGTCTACTGCGCGAAGGCTGACGGCTGGAAAAGACTTGGCGATGCCGCTGCCCGCAAGTGGGCCTAGATTGTTAGGAGTGATCGGAAGCGTGCCTGCCGGAACGTCCACGCCTGCTGTGATCGCCACGGTCGCGCTGGCAGGTGGATTTTGAATGACATTGAACGTCACGTTTCCAAAGTTACGCTCGTAAGCCATGCCGTATCCGCCGCGCAGGCTGGTTGAACCGTTGCCGAATACGTCCCACGCAAACCCGACTCGCGGAGCAAAGTTGTTTTTGTCCACGGCCCAGAGTTTGCCAATCGGGCTGTCCTGTGCGCGCAGTATGCGGCCATTCTTGATTCGCTCGAAGATCGTCGAACCTTCGCCGAAGTAGAAGTTGGAATCAAGCGACTGATCCGCATTGTGCTGCGTTCCATAATACTCATAACGGATTCCAAGATTCAGAGTGAATCTCGGTTTGACCTTCCACGAATCGTTGAAGTAAGTCGCCCACTCGTGGTAACGGTTGCTTCGGCTGAAGCTAGGCTCACTTAACGGCGTTTGAAGCGTGCATTCTGGAGTTACTATTCTGGCTCCGGTTTCTGGGTCGTTGGCGCACGGGAATTTCCCTTGAGGGGATACAGCCACAGTAAACGACCGCAACTGCCCGTTTACAAAGTTGGGAAGCGCCGTTGAAAAACTCTGCCCCGATGAACTGAGAGCCGTCACTGCGTTCTCATACGCGCCGAACGTTCTGTTGTCGCGGATGTGAACATATTGGCCGCCGAATCGGAACTGGTGATTGCCTTTTGTCCAGTTCAGATCGTCGTAAAGTTGAATAAAGTTCTGCGGCCCTCCGAACGGAATAGCGTTGCCCGGAGTGGTCGCGCTGTAGCCTGGAAATCTGATGAAGAAACCGGCTAGTCGGCCAGCGAAAGTGTCGTTGATGTAGAGCGTCGGGCCGGGAGGCTGCTCTGCCAGCGGCTGCTGACGAGTAAGCCGGTTAAAGACTACCTTGCTCTGATTCACAATGCTCGACGAGAAAGCGTGTGTCATATTGAACAGGTAATTCTGGTTTCGCGTGGCCTGCCCCGTGTTGAAGCCAACATAAGGGCTGAAGTTTATTGTGCCGTTCAGGAGGCTTCCGTCTTCATAAACGCCTCGGATGTACATCTGGGTTTTGTCGCTCCAGTTGTAATCAAGACGACCCACGGTCTGCCAATCGTTTTGAGGAGTGCCGCCGCCCAGATCGGTCGCGTTGTTCAATCGAACCTGACCAAAGGCCGGAAGGCCGTTCGGAAGGTCGTTGAACGCGTTGGAACCGGACAGCCCGAGCAAAGACTTTACTGTGCCCACTGTGTAAACAGTGCCGTTGATCGGAGTCACAAGCTGGTAGGGCGCAAAGAACGCTTTGGTGTTGGCGTCCGATGCCGCGATCAGTTGCGGCGTCGGCACGATGCTGATGACTTCACCCGTGCTGCGCACGCGCGTCCATTCGGTGCTGCTAAAGAAGAACAGCTTTTCTTTGATGACGCGCCCGCCTACGGAATAACCGAACTGGTTGCGCGTGAAGACTCCTTTGTCAATTCCTTGAGCGTTGTTGTCAAAGCCATTTGAAGCCAGAGCCGAAACACGGTTGAACTCGTAGAGCGAGCCGTGAAAATCGTTTGACCCGGCTTTGGTTGCAACGTTGACGATGCCGCCGGAAGCGCGGCCATATTCAGCCGAGAAGTTGCTGGTGATGACGCGGAACTCCTGAACTCCATCCAGCGGAACGCTCTGTCCGACACCGGCTACGAACGCATCAACGTTCTCGCCGCCGTCAAGCAGGATGTTCGTGCTGGCCGAGCGCTGGCCGTTTATCGCAAACCCTGTCCCACGCATTGCCATGTTAACCGGGTCACCTTCCGACACGTTGCCCGATATGCCTACAAGGTCATAAGGGTTGCGCGTGATCGTAGGCAATTCGATGAGTTGTTTCTGCGAAACGACATCGGAGAGTTCTTGAGTCTGAGTGTTAACTTCGACTCCTGCATCGCCCGCGACGACGGTCACGGATTCACCTTTGGCCGTAGCTGAAAGCGATGCTTCGAGGTTCAGTTTGGCTCCGACCGTCACGTTGGCTTGCTGTTTGTACGGAGCAAAGCCGCTGCCGCTGACTGTTACGTCATAAACACCCGGCTGCAGCGCTGTGACTATCGCAATGCCTTCGTCGTTAGTCGTAGCTGTGCGTTCGGCGCCGGTCGTGGTTGATTTAGCCACGACGGTCGCGCCGGAAACGACCGAGCCTTGAGGGTCCGTAGCCTTCACTGTGATCTGGCCGGTTTCGCCTTGCGCAAACGCAGCGACCGGGCCAAATGACAGCAGAAGGAAAACTGCGAGGAGGCTTGCCATCGCCTCGCGCAGAGTTTTTCTTTTGAAATTCATTTGCTTTTATCTCCTAGTGAGCGGTTTAGGAAGAGAGCACGGGTCTCGTCCCATCTCGATAGGCTTACATATCAATTGTAGGAGCGCGCGCGGCTCACAGTCGCGCACGTTTAGACACGAAAAAGCGGGTTTGGATGAGAAAATAATAACGATTGAGCGCATTCGGACGGAAAAGAGCAGAATCGGACGGAAGAATTGATGGCAATATCAGCGACTCTTGCAAAAATCGCGCTGCCGAGAGTTCAATATTATGTAGGCCAAAATCAATCTCGACAGGTGATTTTCAATAATGAGTTCTCAATCAGCAGCGCCAGAGGTTCAACAAAACCCAACCCCTTCATATAACCGGATTAAAGAAAACAGTATTCGTTTGTTGCTTCTATCCGACCCGCCCGGTCTTGTCGAAGTCCCTGCCCTCAGAAATACACTTGTCTCTATCCACTTCGGGCCGTCCGTTCATATCGCTTGCCGCAGAGGCGGAGAGAGCTATCGCGGAACGGCAGTGCACGGTGATATAGACATCGTCCCTGCCGGAGTGCCGAGCTTTTGGGAGTTGAAAGAGAAAGACACCGCCTTCATATTGAGCGTGTCGCCTGAACTCATAAATATGGTGGCGGAAGGATTCGATTTTGATCCGAGCCGAATACAGATCAGGAATCGTTTCCAGATGCGCGACACGCAATTGGAAAATATCGGGTGGGCGCTAAAGGCAGAGATGGAGAGCGGCTATCCGTGCGGAAATCTGTACCTCGACAGTTTAGCTGTATCGGTTGCCGCCCGCCTTGTGCGTTGCCATAGTTCTATATCAGCAGAATCGGAAAAGCCGAACGGACGACTGCTGGGCCGCAGACTGAAGGATGTGCTCTCTTATATCGAAGACAACCTGAGCCAGAACCTATCGCTTGATGACATTGCTGGCGTCGCCGGTCTGAGCGTGTCGCATTTCAAAGGACTCTTCCGCGAATCAGTCGGCTTGCCCGTACATCAGTACGTGATTCGGCGTCGAGTAGAACGCGCAAAAAGTCTTCTAGGCGAAGGCAAGATGCCAATCAGCCAGATTGCACTTGAGACAGGCTTTGCTCATCAAAGCCATCTCGCGCATCATATGCGTCGCTTGCTGGGCGTTTCGCCGAGAGCGCTTCGAGAGATGA
>DATEKX010000648.1:0-3475 GCA_035277165.1 Blastocatellia bacterium
GGCGGCAGAGTATCAGGTAATGATGACTGTCGCCCGCCAAGCGGGCTTAATGCTTTGGTCTTACGTTATCCCACATCTTTAGATGTGGGCTTTATGCTTAAACCCGCTTCGCGGGTTATTTCAAAACACGCTCTTATTCAGGAATCGTTGACCAATCGGCGCGGCACCCGTCGAGCTGGCCGGGTATCCGATGGCCTTCGCCGTCACGCAGCAGTTTGTTACCGCCGGGCTTTGGCGGATGATAGCGTAACCGCTCGACCGGTCGGCCATTCACCAGATGTTCTTCGACTATGACCGGCACGTCGTCCAACGAAAGATGTGAGTACCAGACTGCCTCCGGGTAAATGACGACCATTGGCCCGTGCCCGCACTGATCTAAACATCCGCTGTTGTTGACGCGAACTTTGCCTTTCAAACCGGCTTTAGCTACCAGCTCTTTGAATGCCTTATGAATCTCTAAAGAATTTCCGTCAAGCGCGGGACAATAACGACCTGATGTGCAAACGAATACATGTTTTTCAAATGGCGATTCGATATTACTCATAACCTCCAAACCTTCTACCGTGGGTTTCGCCCACGACTATTTATAATATCTCTATCCGAGAATGAATTCACAGCCCCAGTTCGACTCCTGACCGGCGCTCCTCGAACACTCGCTTTATGCAACGCGCGATTTCTTCAGTCGCCGTAGCGGGCGGCTTGCCTCTGTGATGAATGCCGCATATGGCTGTAGTGTTCGAGTGATCAAGCAAAGGAGTCCAACGCGAACGCCCTGTTACATCTCGGCCATAAGTAAGATAAGCCGAAAGCGTATTCAGCCCCGTTCCCGGTCGCTCGCCGATCAGATGCACTATCACATCAACGTCGAGCAGCGCGCCGATGTGATAGCCCGCGCGCACGCGGCCATTCTTGACTATGATGTCTGCATTGCCAACGTGATGCCCCGATTCTGCAAGCAGGTATTTCAATGGCGCGAGCACTGCTCGTAAATTCTCGTTGATCGCGTTCGCATTCAACCCGTCAGAAATCACAACCTGTATGCGCGGTCGCCGCGATAAATAAATCGAACGAATGCGCTCTGCGTCTTCTTTGCGTATCATCTCGCCCGATGGCGGATGCGATAAATAATCATCTCGGCTCGCGGCGTTTGTCTGAACGCGAATGTGTTCGGGCGACGCAGCTTTGATTGCAGCCGTATCGATTTCGGCATAAAGCGCCGCCCGCGCGTGCTCGTAAATCGCGTCCATCCGCGCTTCGACTTCGCGCGGAGCCGCGAAATCCATCTCGTGTCCGTATCCGAGATCAAAACCGCGTTCGCGAAATCTGTTTATCTTTTTTTCGCCTTCTTCGCCGAGTGAATCCAGTGAGCGCGTATCGCCGCCCGATTTCAGGTAAATCGCATAAAGCGATTCGGCATTCGGCCTGTCAGTTCTTAGCTCGCCCGAATGATTCATCACGCCCAGTTCTTCAAGCCTCGTTTGCATCGGCGTAGAGATTCGTTTACGCGCGCTTCGGCGCAATCGAGGATGCTCGCGAAAAGATGTCGTCAGGTAACCGAGCATGGGGTCAGCGTTGCCCGCTACGGCCATCAAATAGGCGGGCGCTGTCTGCTCGATTACCTGTGTTGTGACCTGTTGAAGCTGAGCAGGTTCGATTCCCATATGAAAAGTTGAGCAGACATCCAGTCCCATAGTCAGCCCATGCAGTTTCGCCATCACAGTGTCTTCAAGGCATGCGCGCAGAAGCTGATCCGCAGTGCGAAAAACTTCAGGCCCGATGAATCCCGCGACATCGTTGACTATCATCCACGCGCCTGTCTGTTGCCTGATATAGCGGGCCAGCCCGTATGCGCGCGATTCAAGTGTGACCATATCCACGCCTTCAGCCGCGCCGTTTGTGACGGCTGACCCCTGGCCTGTCTCGAAGTAGAGACCATCGAAACCGCGCGCCAGATCGAGCAGCCCGTCAACATTCAGCCCGACCATGCCGGAAAGCGCCGTCGAAGTGCCCGCGAGACTTTGAAAGCCTGCATCTACCTGCGTGCGCGCTCGCGCCGAAGTTTGTTTGACGATGTCAGACAGCACCGAGTAACGGGTTGGCAGTGCGAGCCGGTCTTTCACTCGACGAAGAAGCTCTTCGATGCGGATTATAGTTTCCAGATCATCGCTTGCGGGATTGACGCCGAGTATCACGTCGCCGCAGCCGTAAGAGAGACCTTCCAGTATTGAGAAGAGAATTTCTTCTTCGTCATCGCCGGGACTGTTTGGTTGTATGCGGCTTCCAAAGTGGCTGTGAGAGCCTATTCTAACGCCTTCACCCGGCAATGGATTGAAGATCGAATGCGCGACGGTCGCCAGTTCTTCGTTGGTCATCACTTTGACGACGGCAGCTATCGCTTCACTCGAAAGCCCATCGCGATAGTGATTAACCCATACGCCCGCGTCGGGCTGAAGCAGCGTGCGCTTTAAATCGCTTACCGTCAGATTAGAGATTTCGGATGCGAGTCGCGAGTCGAGCGAACGACTGAGAGTTTCGCTCATCAGGTCTTCAACTAAAACTGTTTCAGTTATATCCCTAAGTCGCAAAGCGGCGAGCGACCCGCGCGATTCTTTTCGTTCCTGCTCGTCGCGCGTCCCGCCGATAAGCTCGTCGCCTTCTTTGAACTCGTTGGCTCGCGCAAAGTTTTGCGCCATCTCTTGACGGTTCATCGTATTCACTCTGGTTAGAGGTCAAGGCGCAGATGTTTTCTTTTCAGCCTTGTCCGCAAGCCATGCGGGGCCGGGAAATCGTCGCCGCTCGCGCGCCGCGTACCACAAGCAGAGCAGGAGCGTGAAAGCTGCGATGGTTTTTCCCGCTCGCATATTATCCGGCAAGCTGAGTATGACGCTGATGAAGACCACCCACAAAATTGCGATTAAATTGATTATCAAACTGTAGCGTCCAAGATGCCATGGGCCTCTTTCTCCAGGCGTTCCTTTTCTGCCTGCGCGCCACGATAGAAAAACAGGTATCACGTATGAAAAGTAAAGCCCGATGACGCTGATGGAAGTGATCACCGGATATGCTCCGCTGTAAACGGCAGCCAGCAGCGCTGCGATGACTGAAAGCCAGATGGCGGGCGCGGGCGTCAGGTGTTTTTTGCTGACGCGCCTCCAAAGATTTGAACCGGGCATTCCGTTATCGCGCGAGAACGCGTACATCACCCGCGAACACCATGTGACTGCTGCCAGTCCGCAAAACCACATTGCCATCGCGACGAGCGCAGAAAATATAGCCCCTGCTTTGCTGCCCAGAGCAGACTGCAAAATTACAAGCACTGCCGGAACTTGATTGCCGCTCGCGTCCACTGCGTTCAGAACCGAATCAATGTCTTTGATCGAAAGAGTCAGAGCAATGAGCAGCAGGTATCCGACTACGCTCGAAACTACCACAGACATCACCATTCCCCACGGCGCGCGACGGCGCGGGTCAACCG
>DATEKX010000649.1:0-2258 GCA_035277165.1 Blastocatellia bacterium
CCTGCAATTTAGGCGTCCGTCCGCCAGCTCTTGACTTCAACCCACGCAACATCGCGTTAAGTATCCTACCTGCTTCGCACCAATCTTCGCCGTTTGGAACAAGCAATCTTTTTTCTTTTTCATAGAACCGCCGAGCAGTAAGCCATATCTGTACTTCAGATTTATCAGCAGCTCCGGTTATCAACTCTTGAAGCACCACCGACGACATTAAGAATCCGGCTGGAAAGTTTGTCAGCTTATAGGCAATGATCACTGAGCTATCGAAAACGATTCCAGCCATTTATGAGCTTTATCTCACTCCCTGAAACGCTTATTCCGATTCTCGTATGTTTTTTCCCATGCGAGTAACGTCGCCTCTTCGGCATTTTTAGGCGCGCCCCTTACTGATTGAAGCGTCCTACTTCTCTGTGGGCTTTTAGAAGGCTTCTTTTTGCTTGACGCGCCCCTTACTGATTGAAGCATCCCGCATCTCTGAGGACTTTTAGAAGGCTTCTTTTTGCCATTTGTGCTCATACATCACCTCTACTCGTTGCGCAACTTCTCGATGATCTCGCCCATCTTTTCGGGCTTGAGGTTCTCGAAATAGCGATCTCCGACTTGCATCGCGGGCGCTGTGCCGCACGACGCAAGGCATTCCGTGAAATCCCAACTGAACATCCCGTCGGGCGTTATCTCTTGAGCTTCGACGCCGAGCGCGCGCTTCGTCTCGTCCATGCAGGCAATCGCACCCGTCAGCCAGCAACTCACGTTGCGGCATATCTCAAGGTGATATTTGCCTACGGGCTTTTTGCGCAGCAAAGTGTAGAACGTTGCAACGCTCAGAACATCCGAGGGCGGATACCCCATCAAGCCGCCGACGTATTCCGATACTTCCTGCGAAATCCAGCCGAACTCTTTCTGCGCAAGCGCAAGCACAGGAATCAACGCCGCGCGCTTCTCAGGGTAGTGGCTGAGAATTTTTTTGTAGCGACTGAGGGCGTCTTCACTAAATTGAATCATCGGTCAAGCTCTCCTGCGACTATATTGAAGCTGCCGAGCGCCGCAATCGCGTCGGCCACAAGTCCGCCTTCGATCATCTTCGGGAACGCAGAGAAGATCGGAAAGCACGTGCCGCGACAATGCACCCGCCACGGGCGCAATGAACCATCCGAGACAATATAAAATCCAAGCTCGCCGTTGGCCGCTTCACTGTAGCCATAGACTTCGCCCGGCGGAACCTGTATGCCGTGCATCTGCAATTTGAAATGGTTCATCAGGTCTTCGATGTTTGTGTACACGCCTTTCTTCGGCGGGAGCGTTATTCTGCGGTCATCAACCTGATACGGCCCTTCAGGCAGATTCTCAATCGCCTGCTCGACTATGCGAAGGCTCTGACGCATCTCCTCCATTCGGACGAGGTAACGATCATACAGATCGCCGTTGTTGCCGATTGGCACTTCAAAGTCGAAATCATCATAGCTCGAATACGGATGGTTCTGGCGTATGTCATAGGGCACACCCGCAGCGCGAAGCATTGGCCCCGTCATGCCCCAGTCAATCGCCTCTTTGCCTGTAATCGCGGTCACCCCTTTCGAGCGATTCTTGAAGATCGGGTTATTCGTGTTGAGCTTATGCAGGTCGTTGATGTACTGCGGCATGCGCTTGAGCACTTCGCGGCAGCGAGGAATGAAATCCTTCGGCAAATCGGCTGAAAGTCCGCCGACTCTGACATAACTGACCATCATTCGCACGCCCGATGTCATTTCAAGCAGGTCATAAATCTCTTCGCGCGGCTCGAACGCATACCAGAAATTCGTGATCGCGCCGAGGTCTACAAGGTTCGTGCCTATGCAGACCATGTGATCCATTATGCGCGACAACTCGCCCAGTATTACGCGAATGTACTGAACACGCTTGGGCACTTCTATGCCCAGCAGTTTTTCGACCGTGCAGGCATATCCGACGTTGTTCAAAAACGACGAAACGTAATTGAGCCGGTCTGTGTAAGGGATGACCTGATTCCACTGGTGCGTCTCGGACATTTTCTCGAAACAGCGATGCAGATAGCCGATCTCGGCATCCGATTCGACTATATTTTCGCCGTCCAGACGACAAACTATTCTGAGCGCGCCGTGAGTCGCCGGATGCGACGGGCCTATGTTGATGATCGTAGGCTCTGCGTTCAGTTGATCCAGCTCGTGGCCTTCCCACGCGGTCTTGTATTCGATGGGCAGTTTGTAATCGCGCGAAAGCGGCGTGCGGGCGCCGGGGTCGTGATC
>DATEKX010000650.1:0-4440 GCA_035277165.1 Blastocatellia bacterium
CAACGCTCGCACCTCAAGTCGAGGTCGCTTCCAGTTTTCAGTAGAGAAAGCGTAAAGCGTCAGGCACTTTAAGCCGAGCTTTGCGCCAGTCTCGACCGCGCGCCGCACTGCGTCCGCGCCCGCGCGATGACCGGCGATGCGCGGCAAAGTCCTTCGCGCAGCCCATCGGCCATTGCCGTCCATTATGATTGCCACATGAGAAGGAAGCCTCGCCAAATCTATCTGCGTCAGCAGAGCTTCGTTCCTGGTTTTAATATCCGTTGTCAGGTCGAAAAGTCTTAATGCCATATTTTATGAATCCTGTTCCCCAAGCTCTCAAAATGCGCGATGGTACGCCTGCCGGTTATCCCGCGTCAACCCTCGTCCGCTGGAATGCGGTCTGTTTGATGGGAGCTAGGTTTAAGTTAATCGAATTCTCCATGAGAAAAATGAGCTAACTGTGAGAAAACTGTGAGAAGACGAAAAAACCTTTATGTTACTTGAATTATCGGCAGCTTTCGGCTGCCGGTTTCCATAATCTGTTGCTCTGTTGCGGCCTGCCTGTTCGCATCTGCTTGCTTGTTATTTGCGCCAGCCTCCGCATCGTGGAGGCGAGATTTACTCTCCGGGTGAGTCCCGAATCCGGTCAGTATCGCTTCGAGCATGGGCAGCAGGTGAGTGACTCGTTTGGCGCGGATGATCCAGTCCCACATCGGCTCGAATTTTTTCCAACCAGCGGCATAAGCAACGTGTCTCAATCGTTCCTTCACACGATCTTTCGCCCGCGCGCCTCGAAAGATGGAACCCCATCGGTAAAAATTTTTGTAAGCTCGCCAGTAACCCGCTTCTAAAACTTCGGGCGTCATCTTTGCCGGACGATAGACGACGTGGCGAGTGTCGAACAAATCCCAATCATCGCTCGTGATGCGCCCCTGAGTGAACATCCTTTGATAAAGCGCCGTGCTCGGATAAGGCGTGAGAATGTGAAACGTAGCCGTCTCGATGCCTTGTTCGATTGCCCATTCAACTGTGCGCTCGAAGACCGATTCATCATCGTCGTCCATGCCGAATACGAAGCTGCCGTTAATCATCACGCCCGCATCGTGAAGACGGCGTATGGCTGCCTTGTAATCTCGATTGAGATTTTGATGCTTGCTCTGTTCGACAAGGTTTTTGGGATTGAGCGTTTCAAACCCGACGAACAAACTGCGAAGACCGCTTCGGACAGCCTTCTCCAACAATTTCGGAGCGAGCACGGAATTGACGGTGCCTGCCGCCTGCCACAACCGCTTCATGCCTTTCATGCCATCGAACAGAGCCGATGCAAAATGAGGATTCCCGAACAGGTGATCGTCCAGAAAATAGAGGTGACGGCCCGGCAGACGGTCAATCTCTGCCAGCGCGTCGTCTACCGTCTGCGTGTAAAAAGATTTGCCTCCTTCAAAGAAAGCTACCTTGTAGCAGAAGTCGCACGTGTGCGGACAGCCGCGCGATACGACTATCGAATTGGGCACGAGGTAGAGATGCCGTTTGATCAAATCTCTGCGAATCATCGGTATTCCAACCAGGCTTCGCATCACTGACCTGTAAACTTTGCCGGGTCGTCCTGCGCGATAATCTCTGAGAAAGTCGGGCCACGTATCTTCGCCGGGGCCGAGAAAGATTGTGTCTGCGTGACGCGCGGCTTCGTCGGGCAGCGATGTGACGTGCAATCCGCCGAGCGCCACGTGCGCGCCTTTTCTTCTATAATGATCGGCTATACTGTAAGCTCGTTTGGCCGAAGTGATATAAACCTGGATGACCACGAGATCAGGTTCGTCATTCAAATCAAGCGTCTCGACGTGCTCATCCTGAAGCGTGATTTGCGCATCGTCGGGCAAGTAGGCCGCAAGCGTAGCCAATCCCAAAGGCGGAAACAAAGAGTATTTGATCGGCCTGAAGAACGGACTTTTAGCTTCGGTCAGCGCGGGCAGGATCATTTTCACTTTCACAAAAGGCTCTCCCGTAGATCAACCATCGAAATATTTGCGGCAACCCGAAACGCTCTATTGATCTCTAAGCGCAATGTATCGCACGGCTGCGCAATAAAAATGAGCCAACAATGATAAAGTTGTGAGAAAATCAGACAGGATGAATCAGGTTCAAATCCAGGTAGCTGGGTATCGCTTCGATAACTTCTATCTCGACGCAGCCAATCGACAGTTGTGGCGTGATAGAGAGTCAATCGCGCTCAACTCGAAATACTTCGACGTGCTGTTGCTGCTTGTGAGCCGCAGCGGCCAACTGGTCGAAAAGGCGCGCATCTTTGAAGAGATATGGTCAGGCGTTTTTGTGACCGATGCCGCGTTGACTCAGTGCATCAAGGACATTCGCCGTCAGCTTGGCGACGATGCTGCGAACCCGCGTTATATCAAGACCGTTCCAAAGCACGGCTACATATTCATAGGCAACGCAATCGAAGCTACGCCGAACGAAATGATGGAAACGGCAAGCGAACTTGAGTTGAGCGATTCAACAGAGCTTGTTGAAGCCGGTGAAGCTACCGCATCTCTCGATACAGCCACCCAGCGCACGCCGTCGCAGCCGCGCCCTTACAAGTTTCTCGATTATTACACAGAGCAGGATGCGCGTTTGTTCTTTGGGCGGGAGTTGGAAGTTGAAGCAGTTTGCTCGCAGATTCTCGCGCATCGTTCTTTCATTCTTCACGGTCGGTCGGGCGTTGGCAAAAGCTCGATACTGCGCGCAGGGTTGATGCCGCGACTTAAATCTGAAGGCCATCAGGTCTTCGTCATTCGCAGCTTCACAGACCCGCTCCACCAGATTACGACCGCGCTCGCTTCTCTGTCAGGTCTCGATCAGTCGCGCGACGGCGAACCCGATTTGGAAGAATTGATTCGACCATCTGCCGCTTTCGCGCCCGACCGTAGCGTCATTTTCTTTCTCGATCAGTTTGAAGAATTCTTCACACTGCTGTCGGAAGAGATGAGGAAGCGGTTCCTCGACGCGATTGGGCGATTGGTCGCTTGCCAGTCTTTGTCGTGTCGGCTGGTCTTTGCGCTGCGCGAGGACTTGCTTGCGGAGATGAGCCAGCTCAAGACGGCGATACCTGAAATTTTTCATCATGAGTACAGGCTCAAACGACTGAGCCGCAAGCAGGCCGCGCTTGCCATCACAGGGCCTGCAACGGCGGTCGGCTGCCAATATGAAGCGCAGCTTGTAGCGCGACTGCTTGATGACCTGAGCGACGACGGCGGCGTTGACCCGCCGCAGTTGCAGATCGTCTGTGACAATCTTTATGACTCGAAAGAGTCGCCCGACCAGCTTACTCTCGAAATTTACGAGCAACTCGGCGGCGCATCGCAAATTCTAGCGAGCTATCTTGAGCGCGTATTGCGCCGGTTCAATGTCGCAGACCTTAATGTAGTGAAAGAAATTCTGACCACGCTGATTTCCGCCGATGGGCTCAGGCTTGTTCTCAGAGCTTCGGAACTCGAAGCCCGCGTCAGGAATTCGGCAACACACACATCAACTTCGCCTGATCGTTTGATTGAAGAGTTGGTCGCCGCTCGCGTGGTTCGCCGCCGCAGTCAGGACGGTGAAGCATGGTTTGAGCTGGCTCATGACTTTTTGACTCCCGAAGTCTCGCGCTGGCTGACAGCCGACCGCGTGGCATTGAAGCGCGCACGCGGCATCATCGAACGAGCGATGGAGAATTTCCAGTCGCACGAGTTGTTGATAGCTGCGGACGCGCTAGACCTGCTTCAGCCTTTCGGAGAGCAGCTTGGCCTGACGGGTGAAGAAGCAGACCTGTTGATGGCGAGCCTTCTTGCTCGCGCAAGATGCGTGCCCGAATGGTTGATCGAACTCGCGCCCTCGTCATCTCGCTTGATTACTGATGCGAGCGAGAATGCGGATTCGGAAGTGCGACTGCGCGCAGTCGAAGCGACTCTGTTGTTGCGCACTGAGGAGATGCGAGTGTTATTGCGGCAACTCGCGCTCTGGGATGAACACCTGATGGTGAGAAAAGCCGCGAGCATCGCGCTTGCCGATTGGCTCGGCTTGAAAGCGGAAGAGATTCTTTCATCCAGCGCGGAAGATGAGAGCGCGGGCGTTGTGCGTCGCGCCATCAGCCTCTCGATGATCCGAGATTACGATAAGCGGATGATTGATCTTTCGCGCCTGTCAATTCCTGTGATCTTGCTTGTGATAGGCGGACTCGTGTGGGTGCGCCTTCGCAGAGGCGGAGCAGAGATAGTGCGGCAGGGAGTCGGCGGTATGCTTGGCGGCGCGGCATCGGGATTCGTCGGCGGGATGATATTGAGCATTGGGCTTTCGGCGGCTCGTCGCGCGACGATGGTTGAGGCTACGGAATTATTCATGGTGCTTGCGAGTCTCGGCTCGGTCATAGGCGCGGTCGGCGGGGTAGGCGTCAGTTTCGGAATGAGCTCCGCCGCGCGCGTG
>DATEKX010000651.1:0-5187 GCA_035277165.1 Blastocatellia bacterium
AGATTGATTCCCATCTCGGATATTTCAGCCTGCGCTTTGTCTATTTCAGATTTGATCTTGTTTTGCGTGCTGAGCGTGGCCCAGAGGCTGCTTGATGTCACGCGCTGAACGTCAACGACTACGACGGCATGACCGTCGGGAAGTATCTGCAACAGATCGTTGCCGGTTTGGGCAGCCCCCGCCGAAGTCCGACTCGCGCTCGCACTGACGGCGAGAGCTAAAAGTATTGCTGCTAAAGCTACTCTCTTCATAAAAGGTTCCTCTCCTATCTTATTTCTGCGTTTCAAATTCCAACGTTTCCGGTGAGCCTTCGATTCTTCCGCGACCCACATGCTGAAACGAGCGATGTGCGCTCGAAGTTTGATGCAAAAAACATTTTTCCGTATTTTCGTCTGTTACGAAGCCCTACCAATCTTGCGCGACCAACATCTGCTTGCTTAGAATTGATCTCTATCGTGCATAGCTTCGTCACTCTTATTAATACGTACGCTGCGCCCAATCGAATGCAGCTTGTAAAACTCTTTTAATTTCATGCGAAAAAAAATCTCTTCCAATCAAGTCGCCCGCGCGGGCAAAGTGTCAACGACCGCAGAGCCTGTAGCAACAGCGCCTGCCCATGAATCAAAAGCCGACGACCAGATAAAAGCCGATGGCTGGATAAAATGGCGCGGCATTTACGCGCTTATCCCGTCGGCGTTTGCGCTGCTGGTTTCGATCAACACATTGTGGAACAGTTTTGCGTCTGATGACGGCCAGCAGGTCTTAAAAAACGATTTCATCAAAACGTTCAGCAACATCCCCCGCGCATTCACGTCCAGCGTTTGGGCCTTTACGACCAACGACATAATATTCACGGTTGATCCTTATTATCGCCCGCTGTTCACCAGCCTGTTCACGATCAATTATGCCCTTTTCGGCACAAAAGCCTGGGGCTGGCATCTGGTCAATTTGCTGATACACGTGTTAGTAACCTGGCTTGTTTTCGTAGTGATAAAAGAGGCAACGGAAAGAAAGTGGACTGCGTTGATTGCGGCAGTTCTGTTCGCCGTCCACCCTGCGCACGCAGAGTCTGTCGCCTGGGTGTCGGGCGTGACCGATCCGCTGCTGGCGCTGTTCCTGCTCCCGGCTTTTTACTTCTATATGCGGTATCGCAAACAGGGCCACATTTACATGCTGGCAATTACTCTGGGGGTTTATTTCCTTGCATTGCTGAGTAAAGAGGCGGCGATTGCGTTGCCGGTATTTATCGCTTTCTACGAATTATTCTATTTCAACAAATCGCTTTCGCTGCGAGAGCGAGCAATCCGGTTTTCAGTTCTCGTCGGCCTGTTTACTGTGCCGACATTGATCTATTTCGCAATACGCTATCACGCAATCAGCGCATTTTTATTTGGCGGCAGCCCGCGCTATCCGCTGATCTTCGGCATTGCCACTATGCCGCTGGCAATGGTGAAGTACCTCGCGCTGCTGCTGTTTCCCGTGAATTACAGTTACCAGCACTACACGCCACTCGTTGAAACGTTCGCATCTTTGAGGCTTCTTGCGCCGTTAGTTTTGCTGGCAGCCTTAGTCGTGGGGATTGCGCTAACCAGATCGCGAGTTCTCGTATTCGCGGCGGTTTGGTTCGCTGTAATGCTTCTCCCCGTGCTTTTAACGCTGCAACAGTTCGACCCCGGCTATTTAGTTCAGGAGAGATATCTCTATCTGCCTTCGATTGGAATATGCCTGGCGCTTGCTCTGGGCATCGAGTGGCTGGCAACGCGCGACTGGTTTGGCGCGCCAGGGCGTAAGGTGGCATTATCGGTCGGGCTGCTTCTGATTGTAGTGTTCGGCGCAGTTCACATAAAACAGAACAGAGTGTGGGAAGACAGCATCACTGTATACAAAAACTGTGTCGCCGTCGCCCCACAGTCATCCGTAGCCTATACTATTTTGGCTCGCGTTTACTATGATGCGGGCAGACCGCGAGAAGCCGAAACGGCAGCGCTCACTGCGCTCGACCTCGACTCTACAAATATAAATGCGTACATGAATCTCAGTTATTTCTCCCGCTCAGCGGGCAGGGCGGATAAAGCGATTGATTATCTTGAGCAAGCCGTGTCAGCCGCAAGCCCAGGCCCTATGACGCACAATGATCTGGCGACTGCATACCTCAATCTCGGACTGCTCTACAGGGATCAAAAAGATATTAACCGGGCGGAGTCGAGTATGCTCAAGTCACTGGACCTCTCGCCACGGCCTGTCATCTGGTATTATCTGGGGCAGTTCTACCTCGACCAGCGACGATTTGAAGACGCGAAAAAAATGTTTGAGATGGCTGCGGCTCAGACGCCTCGGTGGTTCTCGCCGATACACATAAAGCTCGGTCAAACATACGAAAGCCTTAATCAGATAGATCAAGCGTTGGCGCAGTATCAAAAGTTCCTTGAAGTCGCGCCGCCCGAATCGCCCGATATAAAAAGCGTCCAGTCTCATATACGGCAGTTGAACAGCAATCTGAAGGCTCCATAAATCATCTTTGAAAAGCTCTCTGCGATTGGTCGCGTGGGCTGGTGAAGAATTATCTGCTGATGGCTGAACCAGTGTTAGCTATAATTACTGAGCATTCAAAATTATTTTAATGCACAAGGAGAATGGTGTGATAAAATCGTTTGGCGTCTTAGGTGCAGGAACGATGGGAAACGGCATTGCGCAAACGGCAGCGCGTGCTGGGCTTTCAGTAGTAATGCGCGATGTCACGGATGAATTTATTAAACGCGGCCTTTCGGCTATAGATAAAAGTCTCCAACGCGACGTTGACAAAGAACGACTGGCTCCTCAGGAAAAGCAGGAAATCATCTCGCGCATCAATCCGACTACGGAACTGGCCGACCTTGGTAACTGCGATTTCGTCATTGAGGCGATAACGGAAGACCTGGCTGTGAAGTCAGATGTGATTAATCAGCTCGACCGCATAGTGAAACCGGAAGTGATATTGGCAAGCAATACCAGTTCTATCTCAATCACCAAGCTTGCGGCAGTTACGTCGCGCCCTGATCGCTTCATCGGCATGCACTTTATGAATCCCGTGCCGGTGATGAAGCTGGTCGAAATCATTCGCGGCATCGCCACTTCTGACGAAACTTATCAGAGGACGCGCGAGCTTGCCGAGGCGATGGGTAAGATACCGGTCGAGGTGAATGATGCGCCGGGTTTTGTTTCAAATCGCGTGTTGATGCCGATGATCAACGAAGCGATATTCGCGCTCTACGAAGGCGTGGGCACTGCCGAAGCGATAGATCAAATAATGAAACTAGGCATGAACCATCCGATGGGTCCGCTTCAGCTTGCAGATTTTATTGGTCTGGATGTTTGCCTCGCCATTATGAATGTGCTATATGATGGATTCAGCGATTCGAAATACAGACCGTGTCCGCTATTAAAAAAATACGTTGACGCCGGATGGCTCGGTCGCAAGTCGGGTAAAGGATTCTATGAATATTGATTGCCGGAAACTTTCTGCAAACGCAGAATCGGCCACTGGAGCCGGTTTCAAGGCAGTCATAACCAATATGGGTCGTTAATAAAATCGGTGGCCTGATAAAGATGATATTCTGTCAACGATGCACTCATCCGAATCCCTACAACCGCGAGACGTGCGCTGAGTGCGGTATGCGGTTGATGATTATCACCAATACTCGCACTGCGGCTGCGTATGGCGGCGTGGAAAGCATGCTCAGGCCCACAATCGAAGAGCATCTGCTCGAACGCATCAGCGCTCTCGAAACCGAGCTTGAACGCGCGCACGACCGTTTGGAATTGATGCTCGATTTATTGCATCGTCAGGCAACGAGCGGGCTTTACGATCACGCCATGCTTGATGCGCTCGTAGAGCATCTGTCGGAACGCGGGGCGGTTGAAGGCGGCAAGCTCGAAACGCTCTGGCGCGACCGTGTGGCCGAGCACTATGAAGAAGCGAGCGAGCAAGAGCAGTTCGAGAAACGCATAGAACGAATGCTCGGCGGTTTCAACGGCGATAATTTCGACCTGTTCGCTCGACTGCTGGACACGGGAGCAGACCTCTTTATCGAAGGCAATCCGAAGCGTGGTATCCGCTACTTTGAAAAAGCGCTCCTGCTCGACCCAATGAATAAAACGCTCGCCTTTTTCATAGGCGAGCATTTCTTCAGAATCAACAAGCCTGTGCTCGCCCGCGCTTACCTTGAGCGCGCGGTTGATAGCGAGGCAGACAATTATCTTGCGCTCCTCATGCTCGGCGTCATCTGCGGCGATGATGGCGATCTGGATTCGGCCAAGTGGCACTTGAGCCGCGCGCTGAAGATGAAGAAAAATTCCTTTACGGCTCATTATGGGCTGGGCAGGATTCTGGTGAGCGAGGGCAAAGTGCATGAAGCGCTCACTCATTTGAAACGCGCGCTCAGGCTCAAACCGACGCCGGAGATGTACTACCTTGTTGGCCGCGCTTATCTTGAAGACGGTCGAACGGATATTGCAGTTCGCCACCTGCGTCGCTGCATAGAGATGGACCCGAAGTTCGATGCGGCGCTTTATCATCTAGGATTGATCTATCTCCGCCAGGAAAATCTGCTTCTGGCGCAGGAGCATTTCCGCGCAGCCTACGAAATCAACCCGCGCGAATCGCGTTATCGCACAGCCTTGCGGGCGCGCAAAGCAGGGCAACTTGCGCCTCTGCCCGTATTCGGTCGGACGGCTGTGGCGAATCGCAAAGTCGTCACCAGCGGCGATGTGCGACTGGTAGAACTTTTGCGAAGCGATCTTCTGGAATCACAATCCGCTACAACTCAGGTAAGAAAAGGCAAAAGATAAAAGGCAAAAGTGAGTGATCACTTTTGCCTTTTACGGTTCTACTTCTGGCTTTTTCAGTGCGCAGTAACGCTCTCGTGCGAGCGGCTGCCGTTGGGCAAGACTTCCACGCTGCGCGTTGTGGTTTTAAAGCTCGCGCTCGTGTCGTTTGTTAAACTGTAAATATCGAATCCGAATGAGTCGAGGTATGTTGCCAGGTCGTCGCTCGATGAAATGTACAGAACCGGTTTATGCCCGTAGTAGTCTGTTATTTCGAGGAGCCGCTCGATGACCTCAGTCGGGGAAAATGTTCTTGCAGGATCCCGGAAGCTAGCCATCTTAACTCCTTTCTCTCTTTCTATACGAAGCGCCATCTTAAATAGT
>DATEKX010000652.1:0-2981 GCA_035277165.1 Blastocatellia bacterium
TAAGCAAAGCCCATATCGGCTATGAAGACTTTGTACCGCGCGAATGGCAATTCGCGGCGCATGAAGGCAAGAGCCGATTGACTTGAGAGGAAACCTCCGAACAGAGTCCATAATGCAATATTGAAAGCGACCCTGGCCGAGCGACGCTCTAATAATTTTCCTGCTTCCATTTTCCTGCGCCTCAGAACTGCAAAGATAGCATAATCCTGTGGCATCCCGCCTCGTGGAAAAAAGACTGCTTGACTGAGCGAATCGGCTAATATGCGCGGACCGAACCGGCAACCACAAATGATTAAGTCCGAGCTATTGGCATGGCTTTAAAGAAAACTCCCAGTGCAGCCCGTCTATTGTATGCAATAACACGCAGCAAAAAAGCGCGATGTGACGAAGCGGCCTGAATCAGTGACGAAACGGATTTATGCGTGGCGAAGCGGATAAAGGTTTGGAGTACTGCGCTCAGATGAATATTTGTGTGGGGTTTTCTTAGCTCCGTAGGAGCGACCTGTCTATAGCAACGATCAAACAAATAATTCGTAGCTCCGTAGGAGCGACCTATTGATTCAGAGGTCGCTCCTACGGAGCTACAGAAAAACTCACATAAACATTTCGTCTGAAGGCGGTACTTCAAATTTGCTACTTCTTCTTTTTCAAAGCTGAGGCTACGGCTTGCGCGGCAAGCGGGGCCATCACTTCGTAACCTTTACTGTTCGGGTGAAGCCCGTCTTCGCTCAACTCATCTTTCAGGAATCCTTTTTCATCCACGGTGGCCGAGTAGTAGTCGAGATAGGTCAACCCGTTTTCGGCCACGTATCTCTTTATCCATTCGTTGAGAGTTTTTATCTGATCGGGCGGGCGGCGCGTAGTTTGAATGATAGGTTTCGCGTCTCTGTTTTTCTCGTAGTCGCTCACAGGCAGCAGTGAAGCCAGCACTACGCGGATGCCGTTGGCGCGAGCAAGTTCAGCCATTGATGTGAGGTTGTCTTCGATTGACTGCAATGTCATTGGCCCCGTATTGCCTGCGATGTCGTTCGTGCCTGCAAGAATGACCACGACTTTGGGTTTCAAAGCAATCACGTCAGGCCGAAAGCGAATCAGCATCTGAGGGGTAGTTTGCCCGCCGATGCCACGATTTACGTACGGCTTGCCTGCGAAGTAATCCGCGAGCTTCCACCCGTCTGTGATCGAATCGCCAAAGAAGACAACACGATCTTCGTCTTTGAGAGGTGCTGAAACCTTTGTGTTCATATCGCGATAACGGCCAAGAAAAGGCCAGTCTTGCAGCCGGGTTTCAAGTCGCGTAGCTCTTGCTTTCGCATCAATGCATTCCTGCGATTCCTGCGCTGCGGCTGAGGCAACGCACATCAGTAAAACAAAACAACAGGCAAAGAGTCGTGTCATGTAAAACTCCTCGTGAAGTTGATGTTGTGATTTGCGAATTGCGTATCGCCGCGTGGATATTACACTCGCCTGATCAGTCCGTACAAGATGCCTCCTCATTCATGCCTGAGCGCAACAATCGGGTCTACCTTTGTCGCGCGGCGCGCAGGCACATAGCTCGCAAGCAGAGCAATGACCGCCAGCAAAAGCGAGATCACTATGAACGTAAAGCGATCTGTGGCGCTGACTCCGAAAAGCAGGCTCGACATGACGCGAGTCAATGCGAATGCGCCAGCCAGCCCTGCAACGATGCCCGCTGAAACCAGAACGGATGCCTGCCGTATGACGAGTTGCAGAATGTTTCGCTGCCCGGCTCCCAGCGCCATGCGAATGCCGATTTCATGGGTTCGCTGATTTACCCAATAGGTCATCACTCCGTAAATGCCGATGGCCGCAAGCACAACTGCGAAAGCGGCGAACACCCCTAACAGAAACATCGAGAAGCGTCGCCGCGCTAGCGCATCGTGCACGCGCTGCTCCATCGTGCTGACATCATAGGCAGGCAGTTCCGGGTCAAGGGCGCGAATCTCTTCGGTGACTGCCGCGATCATCGGAGCCGAGTCGGAAGTTGTGCGAGCAACAAAATAACGGCTTCCTATGGTGAACTGCTCTACAGGATGAAAGAGAGTGATCGGCGGTTCGTTTTCAAGACTGAATTCTTTGTCATCACGGACTACGCCGACAACCTTTCGCCACGGGCCTTTGCCGCCGCGTTGAATCCGTTTGCCGATGGGGTCTTCATCAGGCCAAAAGCGCCGGGCCAACTCTTCATTGACAATGATAACTTCCGGCGCGCCTTTGATGTCGCGCTCATCGAAATCTCTTCCTTTGATGAGCGGAATGCCCATAACCCGCAGATAATCAGGGCTGATGAAACGTTCGTTGGAGATGATCAATTCCGAAGCTGTCTTCGGCACGTATCCTTCGATAGTGATCGGCCCCCACGCAGCCGAGTTTGAACTCAACGGCAAAAAGAAATTCATTCCGACCGCTTCGATTCCCGGCAACTCTTTTACTCTGTCGCCAAGACGTTTGTAAAAAGAGAAAACAGAATCGGGCGTTGAATATCGCGCAGAGGGCAGCGACAATCGCAGCGAAAGAACATTGTGCGGATTGAATCCCGGACTGGCATTGACTATGCGTTGATAACTGCGAATCAACAAACCCGCGCCGATCAGAAGAACCAGTGACAAAGCGACTTCCGATACTATCAGCAGTTTGCGAATCTGTTGATGGCCTGCGCCTCCGCCCGAACTGCGGCCTCCATCCTTGAGCACTGTATTCAAATCAACCCGCGAAGCCCGCAACGCAGGTGCCAGTCCGAAGACGATGCCAGTCAGAAGCGAAATGAAAAACGTGAACGCCATCACTCGGCCATCTATCCCTACTTCATTCAGGCGAGGAATGTTTTCCGGGCCGAACACGCGCAGCACTTTGACGCAAACAATCGCGAGCACAAAGCCTACCAGCCCGCCCGCGAGCGCAAGCAGAACGCTTTCGGTAAGCAGTTGTCTTAGTATGCGAAGTCGGCCTGCGCCGACTGC
>DATEKX010000653.1:0-5126 GCA_035277165.1 Blastocatellia bacterium
TGAATGTCAGAGGCGACAATGACGAATTGGAAGAGGCCGCAAGAGAATTCAATGGGCACGCTTTCTCGTTGACCTTGTTGGGCAGTTATCTGGATGAAGTGTTATACGGCGACATTCGGCGGCGCAACGAGATTGAGAATCTGTTTGATGAAACTCGGCACGGCGACAATGCGCAAAACATGATTGCCGCCTATGAAAAATGGCTAGGCGATGGCATAGAACTGGCCGTGTTAAGGTTACTTGGTTTGTTTGATCGGCCTGCCGACGCTGAAAGCCTCTCTGCCTTGCGCGCTGTGCCCGCAATTCCGGGACTGACCGAGGCGTTGCAGAATTTGAGCGGAGTGAAATGGCGACAAGCAGTAGCAAAGCTGCGGCGGATCAAATTGCTGGGTGCAGCATCGGCGAATGAGCCTGATACTGTGGATGCGCATCCACTGGTGCGTGAACATTTCAAACAACAACTCAAACGCGAACGCCCCGAAGCATGGCGTGAAGCAAACAACCGACTCTACGAATACCTCAAGCAGTCGGCTAAAGAATTGCCCGACACAATTGAAGAGATGGCACCGCTCTATGCTGCCGTGTCGCATGGTTGCGCAGCGGGCAGACATCAAGAAGCGTTGGATGCGGTCTACTGGCAGCGGATTCAAAGACGGAATGAGGCGTTTAGTATTAGGAATCTCGGCGCCTTTGGCGCTGACTTGGCAGCACTATCCGGCTTCTTTGAAATACTTTGGGAAAAAACAGTAGCAAAACTTACGGATGATTTTAAAAGTTATGCATTAGGTGAGGCAGGCTATTATCTTCGTGCGTTAGGGCGATTGCAAGAAGCGGCGCAGCCGATGGAGGTAGGCTTAAGGGTGCGAAGCGCAATCAAGAACTGGAAAAACGCTGCTGTCATTGCCAACAACCTCAGCGAACTCCACCTAACCATTGGTGATCTGCCGCAGGCGCTCATGCTTGCTAAGGAGAGCGTAGAATTGGCGGATCGCAGCGGTGACAAGTTTTGGCGACTGGCCAGCCGAACAGCGTTGGCCGACGCACTTTATCAAGCGGGGCATACCGAAGAAGCAGCCGCAGCTTTCCGCGAGGCCGAGGTGTTTCAAAAGCAAAGTCAGCCTGAATACCCGATCCTATATTCATTGCAGGGCTTTCTTTACTGCGACCTGCTCCTCGGTCAGGGACAGGCACAGGAGGTGAAGGACCGCGGACAGAAAGTACTTAAATGGAGGTTGCCATCTGATCCGCTGCTTGATATGGCATTGGACAACCTATTACTGGGGCAGGCATGGCTGCTCGAAGCGCAACAGGCAGGCAGGGGCGATACCACACAGGCGGCGGAGTTTTTGCAATGTGCAGTGGACGTACTGCGACAAGCAGGTACTGCGCATCACTTACCGCGTGGATTGCTGGCGCGAGCGGCGTTGCACCGATTCACGGGCGATTATGTGCGGGCCGAGCGCGACTTGGCCGAAGTGCTGCGCATCGCCACGCGCGGCCCGATGGGTTTGCATCTGGCTGATTATCATCTGGAATCGGCGCGGCTTCATCTGGCGCAAGGCAATCAAGACAAAGCTCGCGATCACTTAGCGACAGCCAAAGAGATGATTGAGCGCATGGGTTACCATCGGCGGGACAACGAAGTGAACGAGCTTGAACAGCAGCTTGGTTGAGAAATTTGTAATAGCTTGTCGCGAGTGGCGAAGATAGGAGGGCGCGGACTGTTCGCGCCCTCCACGCACTATGATAGTGAAGTCTCAGCCGTGCGTGCGCTCGAACTCTTTCATGAAAGCTACGAGCGCTTCGACGCCTTCGCGCGGGAATGCATTATAGATCGAAGCGCGGATGCCGCCCACTGAGCGGTGGCCTTTTAACCCATCAAGTCCTGCTTTGGTAGCTTCACTCACGAACTGTTTTTCAAGCTCTTCGCTCGGCAGGCGGTACGTTACATTCATCAGCGAGCGGCTGCCGGGGTCGGCATGGCCGCGATAAAAATCCGATGCATCAATCACATCGTAGAGAATCCCTGCTTTCTCTTCGTTGCGCCCCTTTATTCCTTCAAGCCCGCCTTCATCAAGTAACCACTTGAGCACTAATCGCATGACGTAAATCGAAAAGACAGGCGGCGTGTTATATAACGAACGATCTTTTACGTGCGTGTTGTAATTCAGCATCGTGTGCAGACCGGCGGGACTGCGCGCGAGCAGGTCTTCGCGGATGATGACCAGCGTTACTCCGGCAGGCGCGAGGTTTTTCTGAGCGCCCGCATAAATCAACGCGTACTTGTCTACGTTGATCGGCCCGTTAAATATGTCCGACGAAGCGTCTGCCACCATCGGCACATTGCCTACCTCAGGGTCATGCTTCCACTCGACTCCGTGAATCGTTTCGTTCGTCGTCATGTGAACGTATGCGGCTTCCGGGTCTAACTTCAACTCGTCCTGTCGCGGCGTGCGCGTAAAGTTTTCCGCTTTGGTCGTCGCGGCTATGTTTACTGTGCCGACCTTCTGCGCTTCTTTAACGGCTTTCTCGGACCAAGAACCCGTGACGATGTAATCCGCTTTGCCACCCGTAGGCAAAATGTTCATGGGTATCATCGAAAACTGCAACGACGCGCCGCCTTGCAGAAACAGGACGCGATAATTGTCCGGCACACCGGCCAGCTTACGGATGTCTGCTTCTGCGCCGAGTATTATTTCGTCGAATGCTTTCGAGCGATGGCTGATCTCGACTACACTCATCCCCACGCCCGGAAGCGCCAGCAAATCTCTTTGCGCTTCTTCCAATACTGTGACGGGCAAAACGGCTGGCCCTGCTGAAAAGTTATAGATTCTTTCTGTCATAATTCCCTCCGGTCCTGCTTCGTTAAAGTTTCAACAAGCTCAATTCAATTATATCGTTTGATTCCGCGCGCATCGCTTCGAGCGTTTCACTGGATGGAGCTTGATCTAAGTGAATGCGAGCGATTGCGGCGACGGCTCCGTCAAAGACTATGTTTTCGGTCTCCTGCACGTTGATGCCTGCCGATTTGAGTTTATCGAAGACTGCTGCCAGTACTCCCACGCGATCAAAGTGGCGCACGACGAGCAGATGAGTTGCGGCAGTTTTCTTTGCTAAATTGACTACATTCGGAGCGCGTCCCGTGTCTCTGTATTCGCGAATGATTCGCACGCTTTCGTCTGCTATTGCCTGTTGAGCTTGATCGGTTGATGCGCCTATGTGATGAGTGCCGATCACTTGGTCAAGCTCGAATATCTTGTCTTCGACCGCGCCCGTGCCGCCCGACGGCTCGCCTGCGAAAACGTCAAGCCCTGCGCGAATGCCTCGCTCTCGAACGACTCTTTCAAGCGCCGCCTGATCTACTACTTCAGCGCGCGCGGTGTTGATGAAGTACGAGCCGGGCCGAAGCGCGCCCAGCACTGCTTCGTTGATCAGATTGCGCGTGTCGTCTTTGAGCGCGACGTGGACGCTGAGGACATCGCACGCGGCGGCGACATCTTCAGGCGACTGCTTCATTTCGATGCCGAGCGCTTCGGCGCGTTCGGGTGTGAGCGAGCGGCTCCACGCGACTACAGGCATGCCGAATGCGCGAGCGCGACCGATCATCTCCTGTCCGATTTGGCCGACTCCTACGAGCCCCAATGTGCGCCCGAACAGGCCACGCGCTTTACTGTACTCCTTCTTATTCCATTGGCCTGCTTTCAAATCCGCGACGTTTGCGGGGATACGACGGTCGAGCGCCATCATAAGGCCGAATGCAAGTTCTGCGACGGCGATGGAATTTTTGCCTGGACAATTCGTGACGTAGATGCCGCGCGCCGAAGCCGTCTTTACGTCAATCGTGTTGTAGCCTGCGCCCGCTCGAATAACAAGGCTCAAGCGACCTGCTTCGAGCGTAGCCTGTGGGACTTTCGTGCTGCGAACGACGAGCACATCTGCGCCGGTCGCGCGAACGGATTCGGTTAGCACATCGTCTTTCAGTTCCGGGTCATAGACGACCTCAAACCCTGCCTGCTTCAATTCGTCCATGCCGCTTTCCGGGAATTTGTCTGCAATCAGTATCTTCATCCTTGTTGCTCCTGTGGTCGCTCGTCACTGTTTCTAAATCAAATGGGTCAACAACCCGTCGCGCAGCTTAGGCTCGAACCATGTTGATTTGGGCGGCATTATTTCATTTGCGTCCGAGATTGCCATCAATTCTTCGACCGTGACCGGGTACAACGAAAACGCCACTGCCGCGCGCCCTTCATTGACGGACTGTTCGAGCGCCGACGCGCCGCGAATGCCTCCTACGAAATCAATGCGCTTGTCTGTGCGCACATCTTTGATTGCAAGCAGCGGGTCAAGCACACGCTCTTGAAGCACGCTCACGTCGAGCGAGGAAATCGGATCGTCCGCGTTTACACTGCCGGGCGGAATCGTGAGCCTGTGCCATCGGCCTTCGATGTACATGCATATCTCGCCTTTGCGCGCAGGCGTGGATGCGTCGGCCTGCTCGACTTCAAAATGGTCGGAGAGCTTGCTTGTGAATTCGTCCGCCGTCATTTTATTCAAATCTTTCACGGTTCGATTGTAAGCAAGGATGCGAAGCTGGTCGGCAGGGAATAGAACCGTGAGAAAGTAATTGTATTCTTCATCGCCCGTGTGATTTGAGTTTTCCGCTTTGAGCGCGGCTCGCGCGCGGCTTGCGCTTGCTGCGCGATGATGACCATCGGCTATGTATAAAAGCGGGACTTGCTCGAACTCCTGAACGAGTTGCTCCTGATCCGCATCGTTCACGCGCCAGATGGTGTGCCGAACGCCGTCTGCGGCTGTGAAATCGGTGAGCGGGTCTGATGCTTTTGTTCGTTCTACAATCGCATTGATTTCGTCGCGCCCGCGATAGGTCAGAAAAACAGGCCCGGTTTGTGCGCGCAATGTGATGATGTGGCGCGTGCGGTCGTCTTCTTTGTCTTTGCGAGTGCGCTCGTGTTTGCGAATGATGTCCTCGTCATATTCGTCAACAGAACAGGATGCGGCGATGCCCGTTTGTTCGTGCTCGCCCATGCGAAGCCTGTAAACATAGACGCTCGGCGTCGCCTCGACCGAGAGCGGCGCAGCGCTTTTGAGCTTTTCAAAATTATCTG
>DATEKX010000654.1:0-14949 GCA_035277165.1 Blastocatellia bacterium
CCTTATAAATTCAGAGAGCAATTCGGGCTTTTCGGCAAGCAAATGAAAATTGTCTATCATCACGAAGAATTGCAACCGCGCACGCGCGGATGCCTGTAGCGGCGCGCGCGCGGCGCATCTCGTCATCAGCGCAACATCACCTACGGTAGCGGCCCGCGCAAAAGCGTCAACCATCGCTCGCACCCATAAGTAGTCTTCGGGCGCAGCAGCACGCGATATGACGGCGAGCGGTTCATCAGCCGCAGCTATCAATCGCTCGCTGCGGCGGCGGAATGCGATGAATTGTGAAAGCAGTTGCGCGAGGAAGTCGCGAGCGAATTTTTCGCCGTCCAGGCAATAAGGCTTGAGCGCATAGTAGATGGGTACGACCTCTGCTCCTTCGTTGAACAACAGGTCGAAATTCCTGCGAAGCAGTTCGGTCTTGCCCACACGCGGAGCGCCAAGCAGCAGCACATTTGACGGACGACGCGCTCTAGTTCTTTCACTGCTGGAATCAGCATCACCCGGCTCGCTGCCGGGCACAGAGATGACGCCTCGCCCTTTAGCGAGAGACTGGATGCGGTCGAGTTCAACCCTGCGGTCGAAGAACTCTTCGTCGGAAAGCCGACCGAGCACCTGTCTTTGACCGGAATTGTTCATCGGGCATCAACCTGCCGCCGTAGTGTCTTCATAAACTGCTATGCAATCGCGCCCGCGCGTCTTGGCCTGATAGAGCGCGCTGTCGGCTGTCTCGATAACAGAAAGCGGGCTTTGCCTGGTGGGGCTGAACGAAGATACGCCGATGCTTAGTGTGACCTTGCCCATCAACTCGCCCTTTTCCGAGTGATATTCGGTATTGCTGATGGCGGCGCGCAAACGCTCGGCTATGCTCGCCGCAGCCGCCAGTTCCGTTTCAGGCAAAACGATGCAGAATTCGTCGCCTGCGAATCGCGCGGACATATCAATCGCGCGAATCGAATTGCGGAGTATATGCGCCGTCTTCACCAGCACGAGGTCGGCGTTCGTGTGGCCGTAGAGGTCGTTGTAGCTCTTGAAGTGATCTACATCAATTATCATGAAAGCAAGCGGCGTATCGTAACGCTTCGAGCGTTCGACCTCTTCAAACAAACGGTCTTCGAGATAGCGCCGATTGGGAAGCCCTGTCAGCGGATCGGTCAAGGACATCTGTTGATAGGTTTCCGCTTTTTTGTGCCACTCGGTGCGATCAATTATCAAAGCCAGATGCGGAGACATCATCTCTAAAAGCGACAGGTCTTCGATTTCATAAGGCAAGCCGTCTTTGCGGTCTGTCAAATTGATGACGCCGACTTTGCGCGGGCCAAGCGTTATGGGAAAGCTGATAAACGATCTGCTTTTATAGTGCCCTGCCCTCACGTTTGGCACTCGCTCGTCCGTGTCAACGTCACGCACGACGAGCGGCAAGCCACTGGCAAGCACTGAGCCTGCTATGCCCTCTCCGAGTTTGATGCGAACTGAGGTGCTCGACTCAGGATGAGCCCCCAGAGCCGCTTCCAGGGCGAGTTCGTTCGATTCTTCGTTTAAAATCATGAGCGAACTACGCTCCGCTTTGAGTACTTCGCTGAACTTTGCGAGTACTGCGTGATAGACCTTCTGAGAATCGAGCGATGCAGCTACACTGCGAAGAAAATCGTAGAACTGAGCAATCGAGCGGTCGCGGCTTTCAAGCTGGTCGGTGAGCCGTATGATCTCAAGGTGCGCATCCATCAAGTCCGGCGAAGCCTGCGCGATTTCAGGCGACTGCGCCATCTTGCTCGCGCCTTGAAAATGATAAGAGGCGGTCGAATCAACCAGATCGGCGGCTTCGCGCAGTTCGCGCGAATCTAAAAACTCGATGTTCTTCAAACACTCGCCGGTAGCAACCGCGTCAAGGTCTTCGTAGCGCTCAAGAAAATCCGCGTACTCGGATGTAGAAGTAAAAGCACGGCCACCGAGTATGACCAGTTTTTTATTGCTGATCGTAACGGGTATGGCAAAGCAGCGCAGTCCCGCATGGCAGGTGTATTCTACGCGCTGGCCCGTATCAACGGCGTTGTCGTAGGCACTGGCGCAATCGGCTGCGCACGAAGGCGAGTGATCAGGAGAGACTCTTAAGGCTTTGCAGATGCTGTTGTCATTTTCGATGCGGCCTATGACCGCGCCGTCTTGATTGAGAGTGCAGAGAGCTATGCTGTTTTTTTCAGCAAGCGATTTCTGAAGACGCAGCCACACTGTGAGCGCATTATCAGGCGAGCATTCATCTTTTTCTGTTTTATCTTTTTTGACGATCTCTTTGATCAAATATGCAAGAAGCCCTTAGCAGGCTCCATCTCCTGTAGTCGATTAAAA
This sequence comes from Blastocatellia bacterium, assembly GCA_035277165.1. GTDB lineage: Bacteria > Acidobacteriota > Blastocatellia > UBA7656 > UBA7656 > DATEKX01. The sequence continues at coordinate 2,347 of DATEKX010000654.1, forward strand.
ATCACAAACTACAATCTGATTTCTGGTTCCTGCCAGCGATTCGGCGAGTCGGGGCATATACTTGCAGCCACTCAAAATCTATGACGAGCAAAATCGAAATGTATCAATAAAGAACTCGCTATCAACAGATCAATAAAACCTGACCGATTGACAGCGCCAAAGTATCACAAGCCATGTGCATTTATCAATAGAAAGTTAAAGTACCTTTTCGGGTAATCTCGCACCAGGTATAAAAGGGAGAAATAGCTGTGGCAATCTGCCACGCTTACACGATTTCCAAAGCTTCAATTATAAGTGTTGCTCCTAAATGGTTAATTGCATAGAATGCATAACAGGAATCTAATAATTGATCTTGTGTGTCCCTTTGAAAACTTCCAGTATTGCGGCGAGCTGCGGACTCAATGACGATTAAAGGGACAACTAACTGTCGGTGAATGGGGAGATTGTCCCCGATGGCAAAATTTCCTCGAAGCTAAATCTTTGGAAGCAGGAGTTTGATATGACGGACGACACGGCACAAAGCTTGCCCTCACCGTTGCGTAAAAATAAACGCAGAGAGGTTCCCATGAAAGTGCTGGTTGTTGACGATGAAGAGATGGTGCGCGAGTTGGTTAGAGAAGCAATGGAGGTGCAGGGATACGAGGCATGGGCTGCCGCCAGCGGAAGAGATGCGCTTGCGCTTGGGGCCGAAAATGAGTTCGATCTGATCTTCAGCGATGTCGTAATGGATGGCTTAGACGGCTTCGACGTGCTCAAAGGCTTTCGCGAAACATTAGGCTCGCAGGCTGAAATAGTGTTGATGACGGGTCAGGCATCGGTTGAATCGGCTATTGAAGCCGTCCAGCACGGAGCTAACGATTACATCTGCAAACCATTCTCTATCAGCGTTCTTCAAGCCATCGCAACAGCCGTCGAACAGCGCCGCTACCCAAGCAAGCTCATTGCGGTTGAAGGATACAAAGGGCCGCAGCAGGAATTGCTCGGCAACAGCCCCGCGATGATCGAGGTGGTAAAGACTGCTGCCCGCGTAGCCGTTACCGAATTGCCTGTGATGATTCGAGGCGAATCCGGCACCGGCAAAGAATTAATCGCTCGTCTGATTCATCGCAAAAGCCTGCGCTCTGAAAAACCCTTCGTAGCGGTCAACTGCGGCGCGCTGCCTGATACGCTTCTCGAATCGGAACTGTTCGGCCACACGCGCGGCGCATTCACAGGCGCAGACAGCGTAAGGCGCGGCTTGTTTGAAGAAGCCGACGGCGGCACTTTGCTGCTTGATGAAGTGACGGAAACCAGCCCGCAGTTTCAAGTGAAGTTGCTTCGCATATTGCAGGAAGGCGAGTTTCGCCCGCTGGGCACTAACACCAAGAAGCGCGTCAATGTTCGCGTGCTGGCCGCGACAAATCGCGACCCGCAATCGCTCATCGAACAGGGTATGTTTCGCCAGGACCTGCTTTATCGCTTGCAGGGTGTTTCGATCATCTTGCCGCCGCTGAGAGAAAGGCACGAAGACATTCGCTCGATGGCGCTTGCCTTCTTGTCCCGGTACAGCACAGGCAATCGCCGTCTTTCAATCACAAAGGATGCGATGCTTGCGCTTGAGCGTTACAACTGGCCCGGCAACGTGCGCGAGCTTAAACACCTGATGCAGCGGCTCGCAGCTTTGAGCAGCGGGATCATCCGCCTTGAAGACTTGCCTGCCGAGACAGTCTCTACTCCGAGAGTCGCATCCGTAATGAGCGATTGCATACCGGAAGGCGATTTGCCGACGCTTGAGCAGTTGGAATCCAGTTACCTGCTGCGCGTGTTGAGCGCGGTCGGAGGAAACAAATCGCGCGCGGCACAGGTGATGGGCATAGACCGCAAGACGCTCTATCGCATGATTGACAGGCAAACCTCAGCCTCCGATAACAACAAGCCAAAGGCGTTAGTCGCCAACAAGAGCGATGAGTAACCAGCAAACTCGAACGCCCGATCTCGCCACTCACGACTCCTCACTCGTCAATTATCCGACCATCGGACAGTGCAATCTTGACAAAGGGCATGGCGTGGTATAGCTTCCGTTTCAGCGATGAAGAAATGCCCTAAATGCGCTCAGACATACGACGACAGGCAGCAAGTCTGCCCGATTGATAAAACGGCTTTGATTATTGTTGATCCGATGATCGGCAGGACGCTCGACAACCGCTACCAGATCATGTCAAAGATCGGCGAAGGCGGCATGGGAGCTATCTATAAAGCCCTGCACTCTGAGATGGGTCGCACCTGCGCCATCAAATTGATGACAGCCATATCAACCGGCAACGAAGACGCCGTAGCGCGATTCAAACGCGAAGCAAAGATGGCGAGCCGGATTGATAATCCGCACGCCGTAATCATCTACGACTTCGGAGTGGCCGAAGGCGGGATGCTCTTCCTCGCTATGGAATTCATTGACGGCAAGCCTCTGTCGCGCGCTATGGCCGAACAGCGCATGCTTCCGATTGATCGAGTCGTCCACATAACGAACCAGATAGCCGAAGGGCTTGCCGCCGCTCACGCGCTTGAGATAGTTCATCGCGACTTAAAGCCGGACAACATAATGATCACGCGCAAGGGCAACGACTCTGATTACGTCAAGGTGCTGGATTTCGGAATAGCAAAGACTGTAGCCGACGACGGCGAAGGGGCCGAGAATTTAACGAAGACAGGGTTCGTACTCGGCACTCCGGTTTATATGTCGCCTGAGCAGTTGTTGGGCGAGAAGCTCGACCCCAGATCGGACATTTACAGTCTGGCGATCATCGTCTACCAGATGTTGGGCGGCCAGTTGCCGTTTACGGGCGACAACCCGCAATCGGTAATGATGAAGCGAATCACGAGCAACCCTGTTCCGCTCCGCTCCATCGCGCCCGCTGTGAGCGAAGCGATTGAGCAGGTAGTGATGGATGGACTTGCGCGCGACCCTGAAAATCGCACGCCGACAGTCGAAACTTTCGCGAAGGCGCTCAGTATGGCTGCTCGCGGCAGCACAAAATCTGTGGGCGACAGGCCGACGCAGCGAATACAGGAACCTCCGTCTTCTCATACGATGGAGTGGTCGCGGCTTCAAACAGATGCTCAGAAGAGCGCGCCTACTAAAGAAGATGGGACTCTGACGTTTCAGTCGCCGTCTACGGTCGAGCGTTCGCGTGACACATATCCTTTGACGCAGGCAGGTCAGCCTTTCACGCAGCCTCAAACAGCCGAGCGACCGCCGCAGCGCCGGACAGCCGAAAACACTGCTCTGCCCTTCGACCCGCCTCCTGCGCAATCTCCTACTATAATAGAGCCGAACGTAGCCCCTGCTAATATAGCCCCTGCTAACATAGCTCCTGCTCCTGAAAGGTTCATCACCAATAAAGACCTTAATGTTCCTATGCCGAGCAGGACTGAGGTCGTCAGCCAACCTGTGCAGCGCAAGAAACCGATAGCCTTGTGGGCAGGCATAGGAGCAGCGGTTATCGCTATTGCGGTGACGGCATTCATGCTGATACCGCGCGGCAGTTCGGGATTCGCTATCAACATAAAAGGAGCGCCGCCCGGCAGTCTGGTTTATATCAATGATGCGCAGCGAAGCAGCGTCGGTTCGGATGGAACGATCAAGCTCGCGGACTTGCAGCCCGGTCAGGCTGCCGTTCGCATCACGCGCGATGGCTATGCCGATTTCACTACAACTGTGAATGGCATCAAAGGCGAAGAGAAATCGGTTGAAGCAATGCTTTTGCCCGTGGAGGTTGATTACAAAAGCAAGATGATGCTGATACCAGCAGGCGAGTTTGAGATGGGCAGCAATAATTACGATGATGAAAAGCCCGCGCACAAAATTACACTCCCTGCTTATTACATTGACAAGTTTGAAGTGACAAACGCGCAATACAAAGCATTTTGCGATGCCAACAATCGAACCTATCCAGAAACCATCGCTGGCAATGATTATTTTACAGCCAAGCCGGAATCCCCTGTCGTCGGTTTAACATATGACGATGCAGCAGCCTATGCCAGATGGATTGGTAAGCGATTGCCGAGTGAGGCAGAGTGGGAGAAGGCAGCATCGTGGGACCCTGCGACCCAAGCTAAGAGAAAATGGCCATGGGGGAATAATCCCGGCGGTGCTACCGCGAATATTTCTCTTAAAGAAGAGCCCAAAATTGCAGATATTGGCCAGTTTGCCGGTGACGTGAGTGCTTATAATGTGCACGACATGGGTGGCAATGCGGGTGAATGGGTAGATGCATTTTATCAACCATATGAAGGCAACCAAATCAAGAACTCGGACTTCGGAACAAAGTACAGAGTCGTCCGTGGCGGCAGCGTCCAGAGTACTTTAGATCAGGCTCGGACGACATTTAGAGGGCACGTTCCAGCGGAAGTGCCTGAAGTAATAAAGAAGAAGTTGCTTATAGGAGTCCGGTGCGCCATATCTGTGAGCGATCCAAAAATCCAAGAGACTGTGCGCTCGCGCAGTAAGTAAAACCAGGAGAAGCCTATGAAATCACGTTTATTCAGTTACTCTTTAATCACTCTTGTAATCTGCGGCTTATTCGCCCAGACCTTTACAACTCAAATAGCATCGGCAAGAGGCGATAATCCCTACATCTGGGATGAGCCGGTTAAGGTCAGTCGGCCTGCGAATCCTAAACCGGGACGCAAACCACGTCCAAAACCTGTCAAGCCAATTGAAGTAACCCCGCTGCTCACGCTCAATTATCAGGTGCTAGTGCGCGGCGACGGCGGAATGGCTCAAAGAGTAGATGCGACTAATACTGACTTCAAAGTCGGAGATCAACTCAAGCTCGCCGTCACACCGAATCAAAATGGCTTCCTTTACATCGTACATCACAGCATAGATAACAATAACAAGCTTATTGACCGGCCTCATGTCGTCTTTCCAAATCCGGGCATCAATGATGGCCGAAATGAAGTGAAAAAAGATGAGCAGTACTTAGTGCCAAAATACTGCCCTCAATTTGAAGACCCAAGCGATTGCTGGTGGGAGATAACTCCGCCGAGCGGAAAAGATTTCTTCACCGTTATATTCAGCCGCGATGAAATCGCAGACCTGCCAAGCAAGCTGACCAACGAAGATTCAAGCAACGATAAAGATGCCATTGCGATGAACATCATCACCAAGATCAAGAGCACATCAAATACTAAGGACATCGCGCGCACGGATAAAATCAAAATCAATTCGCGCAGCACGACCGTAAGCGATGGCACTTACGTTCAAAACACGAACAAGAACGATAACGAAGAGCTATTCGACACGATTGAACTCAGGCATCAATCGGAAGCAGGCAATACTCCTGTAGCGCTGACCCGCGCCTTGTATGTTAAAAAGCGCGCAGACGCAATTCACGTCTCTTTTCTCAAAAAGGGCGGCGGTGAAGTCGATCCCAGCAGAGACGTGTTCACGTCTGCCGATGCGCTCACGGTCAGATGCGAGAGCAATTTCAACGGCTATGTTTATTTCGTCAACATAACGCCGAGCGGTCGTAAGTTTTTAATCTTTCCGTGCGGCAAAGTTTCGGCCTATAACTTAGCGCCGGGCTTCAGGGCGGAACCCGAAGTATTATTCGATGATGAGAAAGGCACGGAAGTGCTTCAGGTGATAATGAGTCGAGATCGAATAGACTTTTTCGAGAGCGCGATGAAAAGCGACTGCTGCTCCGACCCGACTAAATGCGAATTGAGCGCGTCGGCTGCAAATGCTGCCTCAGAGCTTGCATCGAACGCCGCCAAGCAACAGAAAGGCGGTATAGAAGTAAACAATGTAATGGCGGTCGTACCTCCAAACGCTTCGTCCGGTGGTGTGCGGGCGCGCGGGATCGCTCTTGTGCAAGGCAAAGATAGTAACAAAGGCGGGTCCTACGTCGCGATTGAAAGCCCTGCAAACTCAACCGACAACAAACTGGAAGCAGGTCGCTACGCCGTGTTTGAAATTCGGCTCAACCATAAGTAGTAGTCAGAGGTCAGTGATTTGTAATTACAAATCACTGACCTCTTGCCCCTAGCAACTACCCATTATGCTTACCCGGCGATTCAAGTTTCGCTATGCGATCACAATGGCCATCACCATCGTGATTGCATGCGTGACCTTGTTTGCTTATCCCGACCAACAGACAAATAAGAAAGGCATGCGCGTTTCGCCCGATTCGCGCAGTCGCGTCCGCAAAGCGATAACGTCAGTCGGGTTGATACTCGTTCGCAATCTTGGCGACAACTCCAGCCCACGGCCCAGAGGCTCAGGCGTCATCGTCCGAAGCGACGGCGTCATCGTAACCAACAATCACGTCATCACCGATAGCAGAACGAAGTCGCTTTTTGATGAAATATTCTTTGTGCCCTCAGATCAGGGCGTTGGCGCTGCTCAGTCAAAGCTCTCTCGCTTGAAGATGCTCAGCGTTAGCAGAGAATATGATCTGGCGCTGCTGCGAATCGAACCCGACAGCGCCGTCTCAAAGCCGCCTCTCTTCCCCGCCGTAGAAATAGGCGATTCAAAAGCTGTGCAGTTGCTCGACGAGGTCGTAATCATCGGGTTCCCGGAAAAAGGCGGCGCTACGGTTACTATCAGCGAAGGAGTAATCGAAGGCAAAGACATTCTCGGCAACTGGATCAAGACCGATGCCCGTGTCATTCACGGCAACAGCGGCGGCGCTGCGGTGAACGCCGAAGGCAAGCTTATAGGCATACCCACCAAAGTTGAAGCCGATGATCAGGAGATTGATAAAGACGGAGATGGCTTCCCCGACGCGAAACGCCGCTACGGGGCTGTCGGGTTTCTGAGGCCAGCGCACCTCGTCACGACTATGATCGCCCAGCTAGCCGGTAAAGATACGGCTCTGCGCACTAGCGTTCCTTCTCAGACGAGCGGAGTCTCGATTAAAGGCATCGTCCGCTCTTCAAACGGCGGAAAGCCAATCGCGGGCGCGCTCGTCGGGATCGTGCCCTTCGGCACTGTTGACGTAACCGAAGCAAATCTTTTGACCTGGGGCACGGCCAATGCAGAAGGCGTTTACAAATTGAACAAGCCTGTCCCGCCGGGCAGATATACATTGAAAGCCAAAGCGCTAGGACACGCGGCCTACTCGCGCGATGTTGATGTAAAACAAACCAGTGGAGAATTCGTCATCGAAATGATTGCTTCTCTCATTCGATGACTCAAACAGCTTGCCTTTCGAAAAGGCGTTCGTATACTAGTTCCACCGGGGCGATTGACTGAAGAATTATCCGTGGGATTCTTATCAAATTTCAATCATAAGGCTTCTCAACCATGATGGAGCAATGAAAGGTTTGCCATGTCTCATCTCACAACTTCGATAGCAGGTCTCAAAAAAGCATTTCTCGCTTCTTCAAATCACCGTCACAAGAAGCTCTATAGCCGTTCGATACGAGCCTTTGTGATCGCGCTGCTTCTAGCAACGCCTATGGTCGCGCCGCGCGAGCAGATCGCGCAGGACAACTGCGTAACAGACATCCCATCGGGATGTTTCGTGCAGGCTAACCGCGACATAGCTTTTATGATTGATGCATCGGGCAGCATGGCATTGCGCGGCCAGACCTACAACCTTCAGCTTGAAGGCGTGATTCGTGCCCTGAGCGATTCCACAGTCATACCGCGAAACGGCACCATAGCCGTTTCCGTCCTGATCTTCAATGAAAGCGTAAACCTTGCAGTTCCCCTCACTGAAATAAACAGAGAGCAGGACGCGCAAGATATTGTCGCCACTCTCGAAACGCTCAAGTGCCCGGATGTTACCAGCCAGCAGGCTCCCTGCCCGTTTGGGGCTGCGCGATACGCAGGCGTGATTCAGGTTGCGAACATCGAACTCAGTCAGGCGCGAAACGCGAATCCCAAACCCGGCGTGCGCCGAACGTTTTTCATGTCTACGGACGGCGGGCCTGTTGATCTCAGCGATGCGCTCCTGCGAGTCGAACAAGCGCGCAACTCAGCAGCCGTTTTGGGCATTCCTTTCGAGATGGATGTGGTTCTGGTTGGGTTAGACACTCAATCTGAAGAGTTCAAGGTAAACAGAGATATAGTTGACCAGTTAGTAGTCCCCAAGCCGACTTCAGACCTGCCGGGCCAGACGTTTGCCATCAATGCAGGCGAGTGCAATCAGGATGGGGCGGCCCTCGATAACTCTGACTGCGAGCGGCAGGCCGACGAGTTCGCAGAGATTACGCGCGATATAGTTCGAGGCGGCATTCCTGCGATTAAACTTGCAGTGAGTTCTGATGTTGATACTGCTCCCAATACGCTTCCTCCGGCGGGCGGCGAACTCTCGTTCAGGCAAGCCATCGAACAGGCAAACTGCAACGGCGGCTCTGCTGTGATAAGTCTGGATAGCGATCTCGCAGGCAAAACGATTCATTTAACATCGCCGTTGCCTCCCCTGATTTCACCCGACATCACGATCAATGGTTGCAGTGGCGAAAACTGCGCACCCGGCATCACTCTCGACGGCGGCGGGCAAGTAAGCGACGGTCTGGTGATTCGCTCGAATCGCATCGTCGTTCGAGGACTCAAGATCGTCAACTTCACTCACGCAGGAATTGTAATCGGAGTTGATTGTTCAAAGGACGCGGTCGGGCACAATGTGATAGAGCAGAACACGCTAGAAAATAATGCTCAGGGCATTCTCGTGCTCGGTGATGAAGAGAACGAGCGAAACCTGATTTCGCGCAATAACATCTCGCTCATTACGCCAGCTTCTGACGCCTTGCCAATGGCTTTGATTGATCTGGGCGGTGACGGGCCGACTGCCAACGACGCGGGCGACGTGGATTCGGGGCCGAACACTTTGCTCAATTTCCCTGACTCGATGGCGGTCACGGTAAACGGCGACACGGTGACAGTGACAGGCAACCTCAAGAGTCCACCCGCAAGCGGCGCAACAGTCGAGATATTCGCAGTGACAAGCTTCAGAGTTGTACAAGGCAACATCGCCACGGACGCTGTGGAATTTCTGGGACAAGCAGACGTTGACGCGGATGGCAACTTTACGGCTGCAGACCTCACGCCTTCGCCGACAGGAATCTACACGGCTACGGTCACAGATCATCTTGGGATTGATAACGAAAAAGATAAGTCATCGAATACTTCAGAACTGATGGCTGATTCGGCTGATACGCCGTTGCCAAAACCGGCAGCATCGTTCTCATCCAGCATTTCAATTGGCGACGTAAACCTGAACACGTCGAAGTCCGTACCCGTCACCATCACCAACACAGGGGGTGCGCCGCTTTCAGTCACAGACTGCGCACTCGGAACATGTTCTCCACCTGTAAATGTCACTAACGTGTTCACAATCGGCGATTGCCCGACTGCGCCGATCAATCCGGGCCAGACGGTAACGATCAACGTCACATTCACGCCAACCGTTTGCGGGGAAACGACAATCTGTTTATCGCTGCAAACCAACGATCCGAAGAACCCGCAAATCATCGTCGTGCTGACAGGCACAGGCGTATCAACCGCAAACGCAGTGATTCAGGGCGGCGTAAACACGCTCACATTCAAACGAGTTGCCGCGCGCGGGACTCCCAGAAGCAACCCGGAAACACAGACTTTCACGGTCACCAATGCTGGCTGCTCTGCGCTGACTCTGCAATCGCCAACGCTCACGCGCGGCGGGCAGATCGATGACAGTGGAACGTTCAGCGTCGTGCCTCAGGGTTCGCAGACCAGTTTCCCTGTCACAGTTGGCGTGGGCAATTCTGTGACATTCGCCGTCAGGTTCAATCCTGTGATACCAAAGGTTGCTGGCTCGCAGCCGGGCGTGAAAGACCTGCTGCCTGATGACTTCACCGATACGCTCACCATTCAAGTGAGCGCGGGCAATCCCCTCACGCTCACTTTGAGAGGTCGCGTCAAGAAGGGCGTGAAGCTGATTGATCCCACAAGTCCGGGCGCAAATCCGCTCGTGACGATCTGCAGGTCGGGCAACGAGTTCGTCGTGGAATTTTCGGTGTGGGATGCCAATACCGATGTCTCGCGCGCGACGTTTCAGTTCCGCAATGGTTCGGGAGCAGCGGTTGGCGATACCATCTCCGTTGACCTCACTCAGGCAATACGAGATCGAAACATCCAAACCGGCCAGAGCTTCACCGTCACGCAGAAGTTCACAGGAGCGAACGACAACAGCAATGTTGCCTCTGTTCGGGTGACTGTCTTCGACGGCGGAGCGAGCAGCGCGGCAGTATCCGGTTCCATAGGTTCCGCCTGCAATAGCACCAGCAGTCGAATCAAACGTTAAACGATAGATGCGCAGTGCGGGCACGCTTGCATTGCGCATCTATACTCACTCTTGCCCAGCCGATTAAAGAGAGTAATATAGTCAGGAGTCAGGGCTTAGTGATGCATAAAATTCGCGGCGCTGATTAGGAGCAGGTAAACCCGGCCCGTAACAGGAGAGACTGAGATGACGAATAGATTTTCCGCATTGGCATTGTTGCTCGTATTCATTTTGGTAATAGGCATTGCTCCGAAGCCTGCCTTCGCAGACGGCGACAGCCCCGACACAGAGCGCGCTATCAGGCTTTACGCCTCTGCGCGCTTCGGTCCTATCGGTTCGATTTCCGATGCATCATTCGATAAACAGTCAGTGGTAATAAACGGGCGCGCGGTTTATGGCGAGCAGATGATCTGGGGGGGCGAGTTTATACAATCTCGCGCCGGACAGAGCGTGCGCGTGTCGTTTGATTCCATAGGCGAAGTGACTCTAGCCGATAATGCGATGGTGAGATTTGGAAAATCGCATGGAAGTCCTGACGATACGGGCAGGAATATTTTAGTCGCTTCGCTGATGAACGGCAGCTTGTCCGTTAAACTCGACCGGGATGCCGGAGCGCATATTGAAGCCGCAGGTGCGAAATTCACGGCATCGCCCAGCGCGCGCTTTCGCATCAATGTAAAAGAAGGTCAAGCGACGCTCGCCCGCACGACCGGAACTGTAGTGGTCGAACAGCCGACAGTTCAACAAAGATATACGTTGCGCCCGCCTGCCGGTCAGGGCAGCACTCTGAGCGTTTCGGCTCGCAGCACTCGGCAGATTCAAATACAAGTCACGGATGAAAACGACCGGCCTGTTCCTGACCTGCCAATTCTGTTTTCGCTCGGCGATCCGTGCCTTGGCAGCATAGGGATTGGCGCAGCAGCGGGAACGCTTTTCACAAGCAAAACGGATAATCGCGGCATAGCTGCCGTGCCGTGGATTACGGGCGCAGCCAAATGCGCGGGCACCATTGTAGCTAAGGTCGAAGGCACAGAAAATTCGTTCACATACAGAGCGCAGGTTTCGTCTTCATCAGGGTTCTGGAATGCGCGAAACATAACGATCATATCCGCCATAGCCGCAGCAGGAATCGTCACAGGTGTGGTCGTAGCCAACAGAGGCGACGAGCAGGAACCCATCAGGCAAGTGCCTCCCCCCAGAGTCGAACCTTAATTGAAGAGCAAGCCGTTGGCTTGTTCCACCTATGTCAATCGAAGATATATGAGCAGGCTGGCAACCTGTTCATACATCTTCCAATCTTAGAACCAGAGAGAAAGAAGTATGACAAAGCCATCAATTCTTCGCATCGCAATCATCGCGTCGTTATTGTTTGCAGTCTGCGCAACGGCAGTTGATTTGCCACCCGCCAAAGCTCAGAACCAGCAGGAACGCGGGCTGAAGATCGGAGCGACGCGCACAGAGATGACATCGGGACGCGCTAAAGACGTGCAACTGTGGGCTGTACTTATTGGCATCTCGCGCTTCAAGAACGGCGATCAAAGCGTCGGGGGCATGCAGATTCAAAACCTCAAGAGCGCAGCCGACGACGCACAGGCGATCTACGAGTTTCTCAAGAGCGAAGAGGGCGGCAGTTTTGCGGAAGACCGCGTCATACTTCTCAAAGATGAGCAGGCGACGAAAGGCGCTGTCGAAAAAGCGCTTGCTAAACTGAGAGAGTCAAAGCCTAATGATTTCTTTGTCACCTTCATCGCAGCGCACGGCGTTCTGGCTCCTCAGTTCGATACGAAGCTCGGCAGAACAGTTGAAACTCCTTACTTCATAATGTACGACACGGACCCGCGCGATATGGTGAACACAGCGCTGCCGATGAAAGCGTTTGAAGATTCCGTGCGCGTTATACCTGCAAGGAAGGGCTTGGTGCTATCGGATACCTGCCACAGCGCGGGCGTTCAACTGGCAGGGCGCGGCGGCGAAGCTTCGACCCGCGCCAACAGTTCACTGATTGATGAATTGAAAAAAAATGACGCGGCGGGCGTGGGCTACATCTGGGCCGCAGACCAGACGGAAGTATCACTCGAAGACCCTGAACTGTCTCAAGGGCAAGGGCAGGGGCACGGCGTTTTCACTTACTGTCTGCTGGAAGGGCTGCGTGGAAATGCCGACCGCAGTCCTGCCGATGGCATAGTGACTTTTGCAGAACTCAAAGGCTATGTGCGCGACAGAGTGCCTGAGATGACTAACAATTCGCAGCACCCTGGCGGCAATACCACTTCGATTGAGACGAACGATATACCGCTGTCAGCCGTGCCGAATTCCTGCAAAAATCCAGCCGACTGCGGATCAATCGTAA
>DATEKX010000655.1:0-5047 GCA_035277165.1 Blastocatellia bacterium
CAGAGTCTGCCGAAGCGGTCGCCGAAGCTGAGACTCCGGGCGAGCAAGTTGAACAAGCACCAGACGCCGAAGCTCCAACAGAAGTAGCGGCGAAACCCGCGAGCAGGTTTTCATCGCCTGAACCTGCGAAGCCTGAACCACCCAAGCCTCAAATCCGCGTGCTGAAAAAAGCGCCTCCCGCGCCACAGCCGGTTGAGCCTGTAATTCAGCCGACGGTTGAGCCGGTCGAGCCTGAAGTACCTGTGGTCGCGCAGGAAAAACCGCAACAACCTGTCGCAGAGCCAGTCGCGCCGCAACCTGTTGCTGCGCCGCCTGCGCCGCCTGCTCAACGGACGGGGCAACAGGTGCGCGTGCTGCGCCGCATTCCAGGCGCAACTCCGCCACCTCCTGCAACGCGACCGGGCTCTCATGCTCCGTCGGCTTACGCGGGATCTTCTGCGCCGGGCGCAGGTTTGCGCGCAGTCGAACCGGGAGTCGCTACTGAAACAGGTGTGCCCAAACGAACGCCGACCACTTACGTTCCGCAGGATACGGGTCGCCCGCGCAAACGAACGCGCAGAGGAAAACGCGGGCCGGGCGAGTTCGGCCACGAAGAAGGAAAGCACCTTGAAGCGCCGCGCCACACGCGCGGGCCGGGCACAATCGCGCAACCAAAGGCCAAGCCTGTCATCACTGAGATCAAACCGCTCAAGCTTGTCGAAGGCACTACGTTGAAGGATTTCGCCGAGAAGCTTGAAGTGAAAGCGAAAGACGTAGTCCAGATGCTGCTCCAGCGCGGAGTGATGTCAACCATCAATCAAACGCTCAATCAGGATTTGGCGAAAGAGATCGGCAAAGAGTTCGGATACGACATCAGCTTTGCGGCGTTTGAAGAGATGATCAGCGACGCCGAAGAAGAAAAGATCATCGAATCGGGCGAAGAGGAATTGACCGCTCGCGCGCCGGTAGTGACTGTCATGGGTCACGTAGATCACGGCAAGACTTCGCTTCTTGATGGCATACGCGAGACTCGCGTGGCAGAAGGCGAAGCGGGCGGCATCACTCAACACATCGGCGCGTATTCGGTAGACGTGTCTGACCCTGATGATCGAGAGAAGAAGCGTCGAATAGTCTTTCTCGATACGCCGGGCCACGAAGCGTTTACCATGATGCGCGCGCGCGGCGCGAAGGTGACGGACGTTGTGGTTTTAGTAGTCGCTGCCGATGACGGCGTGATGCCTCAAACACTTGAAGCAATAGATCACGCGCGCGCGGCTGAAGTGCCAATCATCGTCGCCATAAACAAGGTTGATAAGCCCGACGCAAATCCTGATCGCGTAAAGCAGGAGCTTGCAGATCGCGGGCTGCTGTGGGACGGCTGGGGCGGCGACACGGTCATGGTCGAAGTGTCTGCCAAGAAGAGGATGAACCTCGATTCCCTGCTCGAAATGATCATACTCACCTCTGACCTGCTTGAACTGAAAGCGAATCCTGATCGTCTGGCTTCCGGCGTTGTGCTTGAAGCGAAGCTTGATCGTGGACGCGGCGCGGTTGCCACGGTTCTCGTGCAGCAAGGCACGATCAAGGTCGGGGATGCATTCATCGCGGGCCAGATATTCGGTCGCGTGAGAGCAATGTTTGATGATCGCGGCAGGCAGGTTGATAAGACAGGGCCTTCGACGCCTGTTGAAGTGCTGGGATTGCAGGGCGTCCCGCACGCGGGCGATCTGCTCGCAGTTTCGCAAGACGCAACGCAGGCGCAGTACATAGCCAACCAGCGCCAGATGCAAGCTCGCATGGCCGCCATTGCGCGCGATTCAGCGCGTGGACTCGAACAACTTTTCTCTGACAAGAATTCGGTCAAAGAACTGCTCGTCATCCTCAAGGGCGACGTGCAAGGTTCGGTCGAAGCCGTGCGCGATTCGCTCAACAAGCTCTCGACCGAGCGCGTCAAGATTCGCATCATTCGTTCGGGCGTCGGCGCAATCACTGAATCCGACGTGATGCTGGCTTCGGCCTCTGCGCGCGACATGAATCGGGCGGCGGTCATCATCGGTTTCAACATTCGGCCCGAAGCGCGTGCGCGCGAAATTGCCGAGGCTGAAAGCGTAGACATACGCCTGCACACGATCATCTACAAAGTCGAAGAAGAACTTCGCATGGCGATGCTCGGGCTGCTTGATGCGACAAAACGCGAAGTCATCACAGGCCACGCGGAAGTTCGCCAGGTGTTCCGCGTCCCGCGCGTCGGCCAGATCGCAGGCTGTTACATAACGGATGGCTCCATACGCCGCACAACCGCGCGTATACTGCGCGATAACGTTGTCGTGTTTGAAGGCAAAATTGAATCGCTCAGGCGATTCAAAGACGACGTTAGCGAAGTGAAGCAGGGGTTTGAGTGCGGCATATCGCTCGAACGTTTCCAGGACGTGAAGACCGGCGACGTGATCGAAGCTTACACTACCGAAGAGGTGGCTCCCACATCGCTGTAACCCAGCCGGGAGCCATCAAATTCAAAATACAGAGGCGAGATTCGTATTCACACACGAAGCACGGGCTTTCGTGTGTGACGGGTCGAAGTGTGAGCGATGATAATTTCCATTGAACTTATTGTGATTTTTTAGCATAGAGTAACGCAGAGGGTTTTGATGTTGTAAGTCAGACTGTTTGAGGTTAGTATTTAGAGTTTAACTGGTGCCTCGAAACGCAGCCTAAAGGTATTATGACAGGAAGAAGACCAGAGCGTTTAGCCGAACAGATCAAGGAAGAGGTTAGCCTGATAATCGCGGGCGAAGTCGAAGACCCGCGTGTCGGGTTTGTCACAGTGACGGACGCAAAGCTAACCCCCGATTTGAGATACGCAAAGGTTTATGTAAGCGTGCTTGGCACCGAAGCCGAGGTGAAAGAATCGCTCGCGGCGCTTAAACATGCCGCAGGGTTTATTCGCACACAGCTTGGCGCGGTGCTCAGGATGAGGCGCACGCCGGAATTGCATTTCGTTTACGACGAAACTACCGAGACTGCCGCACGGATAGAAGAGTTACTCAGCGAGGAGGTAGAAAAGGCGCGGGCGCGGGAACAAGCCGAATCAAGCCCTACTGATGAAAGCGAGTAAGCCGATATTCAGAATTGAAGGGCAACATTCTTCAAATTCGGGATTAACTGAGTCGCAATCGTCAGCGCCTTTTGTTAAGACATGCTCAGTCAGGTTGTACAGCTTATAGAACAGAAATACCGTTTCATGATCACATCGCATATCCGGCCTGATGGTGACGGGCTGGGTTCGGGGCTGGCTCTCTACTGGATGCTGCGCAGCCTCGGCAAAGACGTACATGTAGTCTTACGCGACCGCGTGCCGCCCAGCTACACGGTGCTGCCTGGTACAGACTTAGTGCTGGTGCATGATGACGTGACCGAAGCCTACGACGCGGCTTTCATCATCGAGTGCAGCGATGTCGAGAGGCCCGGTTTGCCCAGCCTCAAAAATCAATTCGTAGTCAACATAGATCATCATTCGACGACCATGCCCTTTGGCGACATCAACTGGATAGACCCAACCGCAGCGGCTGTTGGCGAGATGATTTATAACCTGTCGAAAGCGCTCGGCATCGAGGTGACCAAAGAGATAGCCGAGTGCATATACACGGCGTTGTTGACCGACACAGGCAGCTTTCACTTTTCCAACACTACCGAGCGAACGCTGAAAATCGCGTCTGAGCTTGTCCGTCGCGGCGTCGAACCTGCGCGCATCTCGCAGGCGCTCTTCTACTCTCACTCCTTCTCAAAGATCAAATTGCTTGGGTTGGTGCTGTCTGGGATAGAGCGCGACGAATCGGGCCGCGTGGCCTGGATCAGGCTCGACCGCGAGACTATGTATGAAGCGGACGCTTGCGACGAGGACGCAGACGGAATAGTCAATCACGCGCTTTCAGTAGGCGAGGTCGAAGCAGTTGCCTTCTTCAAAGAACTTGAGCCTGATGTATATCGAGTGAGCCTCAGATCAAAAGGCAAAAACAACGTGGCGAAAGTAGCCGAGACTTTCGGCGGCGGCGGCCATCGCAATGCGGCGGGCTGTCGAATCGAAGGCGACTTTGAAGTCGTCAAGCAGCGCGTTATCGAAGGGCTTCAATCGGCAATCGGCGTCGCGCCTGTCTCGGCATAATCCCGCCAAGCTTAACTTTAGACCAGATTACAATCGCGCGTACGGCACAAAACATCTCGTACGCGCGATTGTAATCTGAAAAGTATCATTCATCCTTCCTTTATCTACGCATTCTTTAGGCAAGCAGGAAATTTTTCCACGTGCTATATTCCGCTATGATGAAGATGAACGGGCTTTGGCTTGGACAAAAGGCGCTGACTCTCGTTATCACATGTGCCATCTCATTAACATTCTCTATGCCCATCCGGGGCGCACAGCAACATCAATCTCCGCACCTTCGTAAACAGGGGGCCGCCACTCAACTCGTCGTTGACGGTAAGCCTTTTCTCGTCCTTGCGGGCGAACTGGGCAACTCCACTTCTTCCAGCCTTGAATACATGCGCCCTGTCTGGCCGAAACTCACATCGCTGAATCTCAACACGGTACTTGTTCCAGTCTACTGGGAACTCATAGAGCCGAGCGAAGGAAAATTCGACTTTGCTTTGATGGATGGCTTAATCCGGGAAGCTCGTAAATACAAGCTTCGTCTCGTGCTCTTGTGGTTCGCGTCTTGGAAGAACAGCCAGTCGTGCTATGCCCCGGCATGGGTGAAAACAAATCAGCAGCGCTTCCCCCGCTCGCAAGACAAAGACGGGAGGGGCATGGAGCTACTCTCGCCTTTCAGCAAGGAGAATCTTGACGCCGATTCGCGCGCATTTGTTGCCTTCATGCGCCATTTGCGCGAAGTAGATGAGCGCGACAACACGGTCATTATGGTTCAGGTGGAGAATGAGATCGGAATGATTCCCGACTCACGCGACCGCAGTGCCCTTGCAAATAAGCTTTTTACACAGACGGTGCCGGTCGAGTTGATGAATTACCTCGAACAGCATAAAGACGCTCTCATACCAGAGTTTCGCACGGTCT